>JAPLNJ010000840.1 GCA_026692885.1 Planctomycetota bacterium
CCGGAAGAGTAGTAACGCCCACGAAATAACTTCCCCGTTTGTTCTGGGGGTGTCGTGAATACCGGCCGCAACTGGTGAATGCCCCCGGCTTGCCCCTCGTCGTTATACACAAGTTCTTCGCCCCGATAGGGGCAGCCACATAGCAGCCCAGGGCAGAGCGGAGCGGCGTTAGCCGCGTAGCGCCGCCCTGGGTTAGGAGAGAGTAGAGCACGCCAGCCCTGAAGGGGCGAAACAAGCCTTGGCCCATCTGACGAACGATGCGTGTGGGATGAACCGATTTGTTTCGCCCTTTCAGGGCTACCGTGTTGAATCGATCCCGTACCCAGGGCGGCGCTCTGCGGCTGTCGCCGCGACGCTCTGCCCTTGGGCTGATTTGTTTTGGCCCGTTCGGGCCGGAAGAGTAGTGGCTAACGCCGGCCGCCACAGGAAAGCCTTCCCTTGCGCCCAGGTGATTGACAGCGGACAAACTGGTACAATTTGCGGCCACGCACACGACACGTCACTGGGGACGACCGCGATTCCTGTTGCGGTTCAGCCACACGGTCAGGATGAATACGATGAACGAACAACCCCAGGCATCACCCGCCGAGCCGCCGAGCATGTCTCAGATTCCGGCAGAAACCCTACTGGATGGACGGACTGTACCCCCCCCCCCCCGGAAGTAGCGCCGGAGTCCATGAAATCCATGGATAACCGACCCGAATACGCCGCCGAACTACGTCAGCGGGCTGAAGAGACCGCCGCGGATAGAGCGGACCAGTTGCCGGAGAGTATCGCGGCGTTGTCGCTCGACGAGACGCGGCATCTGCTGCATGAACTGCGCGTGCATCAGGTCGAATTGGAGTTACAGAACGAGGAGTTGCAGCGTGCGCAGCTGGAACTGCAAACCTCGCGAGCTGACTATTCCGACCTCTACGATCTGGCCCCCGTGGGCTATGTCACCCTGAGCAAACAGGGTTTGATCCTGCAGGCGAATCTCACCGCCGCGACCCTGCTCGGAATGCCCCGCCACCAGTTGGTCAAGCAGTGGCTGTCCCGCTTCATCGTTTCCGAGGATGGGGACACCTACCACCGGCACCGCAAACAGCTCTTGGATACCGGCGAACCGCAGGCCTGTGACCTGCGGATGGTGAAAGTGGACGGACTACCATTCTGGGCACATCTCCAGGCCACCGTGGCGCAGGACGGCAAGACCAACGAGCCGGCGTGTTACGTCGTCATCAGCGACATTACCGACCGCAAGCGGGCGGAGGAGGCGCTGACGGCGAGCGAGGATAAGTTTCGCGCCATTGCCGATTACACGGCGAACTGGGAGGTCTGGTTGGGCACGGATGGGAAGATGCTCTGGACGAATCCCGCCGTGGAGAGCATTACCGGATATTCTTCGGCGGACGTTCTGGCGATGCCGGACTTCATTGCAACAATGGTTGCGGCGGAAGACCGCGACTTGGTCGCTTTGACCATCCAAGACGCCCTGCGCGGCAGCACGGACAATGACGTGGAATTTCGGTTTATCCGAAAGAACGGGTCGAAGTTCTGGTTGGCTGTGTCATGGCAATCGATTTTTGACGGGAAAGGCAATTCACTTGGCATCCGTGCCAGCGGCGGCGACGTCACCGAACGAAAGCAGGCGGAGGAGGCGCTGCGGAGGAGCGAAACACAACTCCGGGCGATTCTCGAATCCACCGCCGACGGCATTCTGGCCGTGGACAACCAAGGAAAGATGCTACGGGTCAGCCAGCGATTCGCCGATCTCTGGCGAATCCCGCAGCCGCTCTTGGAACGCCGCGACGACCGGGCGCTGCTGGACTTCGTGCTAAATCAGCTGAGCGATCCGGACGCGTTTATCAAGAAGGTGCGGACGCTCTACGATTCGGACGCTGAGGACATAGACACGATCACCTTCCAGGACGGCCGGTTCTTTGAACGGTATTCCATCCCGATGGTCATGGATGGTATCCGTACTGGCCGGGTGTGGTCCTTCCGCGACATCACCGAACGCAAGCGGGCGGAGGGGGCGTTGCGAGAAAGTCGAGAACGCCTCGCCCAGTTGGCCGAGCAGAGCGCCACCATCGTCTGGGAAGTGGACGCGCAGGGTCTCTACACCCATGTCAGCCGGGTATCCGAGGCAGTGCTGGGCTACCGCCCGGACGAACTGGTGGGCCACCTGCACTTCTATGATCTGCATCCCGAATCCGGTTGCGAGGCGTACAAGACGAGCGTCTTCGCGGTCTTCGAGCGGAAGGAATCGTTCCAGAACTTCGTCAACGCCGCAGAGACCAAAGCTGGCCAGCAAGTCTGGCTCTCCACCAACGGCATCCCGCTCCTGAATGCCGACGGAACCCTGCGGGGCTACCGCGGCTCCGACACCGACATCACCGAGCGCAAGCGGGCGGAGACGGAGCTCCAGGAGACCAACCGCCAGCTGGAAGCAGCCACCGCCCGGGCCAACGAGATGACGGTTCAAGCCGAGCTGGCCACTCGCGCCAAGAGCGAGTTCCTGGCCCACATGAGCCACGAGATCCGCACGCCCATGACGGCCATTCTCGGCTATGCGGATCTCCTCATGGAGGAGCACGTCGACCACGCTTCGCAAACACACGTGGCCGTGATCAAACGCAGCGGCGAACAGCTCCTGGGCCTGATCAACGACATCCTGGACATCTCGAAGGTGGAAGCCGGGAAGCTGCAGATCGAGCCGATCCGCTGTTCGCCCCGCGAGCTGGTGGCCGAGGTGGTCTCGTTCATGCGAGTCCGCGCCACCGAGAAGCAACTGCCGCTGCAGACCGAGCTGGCTGATCCCCTGCCCGCCACCATACTCACCGACCCTCTGCGTCTGCGTCAGGTGCTGATCAATCTGCTGGGCAATGCGATCAAGTTCACCGACCACGGCGAAATCCGTCTCACTGTCCGGCTCACCAGCGATGGCGGTCCTCCGCGTCTTCGGTTCGACGTGACAGATACGGGCATCGGTATGAACGCCGAGCAAGTCGGCCAGCTATTTCGGCCATTCACACAGGTGGACAGTTCGGCCTCGCGAAAGTTCAGCGGCACGGGTTTGGGGCTGTGCATCAGCAAGCACTTGGCCAAGGCCCTGGGCGGCGACCTCGAAGTGCGTTCTCACCCGGGCCAGGGCAGCACCTTCAGCGTGACGATCGATCCGGGACCGCTGGCGGGTATTCGCCTGCTCTCCGAGGGCGGGGAGGCGGCCCTTCAGCCACCAGCCCGCACGGCAGCGGCAGCCGCGAGCCAAGTCGTGCTACACGGCCGCATCTTGCTGGCCGAGGACAGTTTGGACAGTCAGCGATTGCTCGCGCTGCTGCTCAAGCGGGCCGGGGCCGAGGTGACGGTTGTCGACAACGGGCAGCTGGCCGTGGCGGCTGCCTGGGCCGCCCACGAGGCGGGTCGACCGTTCGACGTGATCCTGATGGACATGTCGATGCCCGTGCTGGACGGCTTCAAGGCGACCCGGCAGTTGCGGCAACAGGGCTACACCGCCCCGATCGTCGCCCTGACGGCGTATGCGATGACCGAGGACTTCCAGAGATGCCTGGCGGCCGGCTGCAACGACTACGCCACCAAGCCGATCGATCGGCAGCGGCTGCTGGCCACGGTCGCCCCCTGGACGACCCGCGGTCAAACGCCTGACGAGGCACCCGCGACCTAGGCCTTGAGTTGTGAGCGGCAAGGCGCTAGCCGCCGGTGGGCTGAGTTGTGAGCGGCAAGGCGCTAGCCCAATGCCGCTTACTTTGTAGCGGCACGGTGCGAGCCGTCCGGTATTACAGTCGGAAAACCGGGCGGCTTGCGCCGCTCCGCAAACAAGAACGCCCCCAATGGTCCCAAAGTAAGTGGCATTGGGCGGTAGGCGGCATACGCCGGGTAGTACCGTGTGGCAAACACATGGACGCGGGCGAACTTCGACGGGTTCTGCAAGCGAATCAGCACGGCGTCCTCCGCCGCCTCCACCGCCGCGATCTGCAGCGGGCGATCGCCCCGGACTTCCAACTGCCGGTTCTTCGCCAACACATACCCGTCGCGTTGTTGACCAGCGGCGATGCGGATGCGAATCCGCTGGTTATCCCGCTGATTCACGTAGACCCCGGCCGCCAGCGAGTACTCTTCCGCCTGATGCTGGAAGTAGTCCAACGAGCAGAAGTCGCCGTGTTGCAGGACGATCGCCTGCCGCTGCGGCGTGTTGGTGAAGGGCACCACGACGTCACCCTTGTCGTTGGGCGTATATTCCCGCCCGCCAAACCAGACCGTAGCCTTCGGCAGCTTTCTGTCCGTGTTGACGTCCGTCTGGTTCTGGCGATAGAAGTTGGCGGCGTTAATCTCGTAGACCTTGACGATCAGCGTCTTCACGTTCTGGACGAAGCTCCATAGCCGTTCGAGATACGCCCGGTGCTCGGCCGGGTCATGGCGCCAATCGACGTCTGCGTTCGGCCGCAGTTTGGTCAGGTAGACGTTGACGAAATTCTGCTGGTTGAGGAGATCCGGTTTCAGCTTGAGGCACTCATCCAACTGTGCCAGCAGCAGTTGCCCGTGAATCCCAAAGCAACCGAAGCCGCCGCTGTTCTGGTAGTTCAAGTCGTCGACCACCAGCTTCGGCAGTTGCGGGTAGTCGGGCCGCTGCAGGCGTTCCAGCAGGTGGCGCCGTCGATTCGGGGTCAATGCCGTCGTGACCAGCCAGTCCAGGGCCTCGTCTTCGCAGCCTTGCAGGTTCGGATGCTGGGCGAACGCCCGGACCTGTAGCGTCTGGCGGACGATCAGATTCTGGTCCAGGCTGGTCGGCAGGTCGGGTTTCTCGTCCAGCCGCTCACGCTGATGATTGACACGCTACGCAGCCGATCGATCGGCTGGTTGCACGGCGAGTGTCTGTTCGTCTGCTTTCGCCCCGGTCCGTTTTCGTGGCTCGCCCTTCCAGCGGCGGTGTACCCACCAGTACTGTTCCGGCGCACGCCGGATCGCCTGTTCCAGCATCACGTTGTACCAGCGGGTCAACGTTTTGACATTGGCCAGTTCCGCGCCGGGAACCTGAGGATCCGCCACGCCCATCAGCCCCAATTCAAACTGCAGCGGTTTGCCGACCCGTTTCGCGTAGGCAACCACCAGCGGCGCTCCTCCGGTCAGCGTGAACACCGCCACGGCTTTGTGGCACGACGCCGGTCGGCCCAAGAAATCGACCCAACAGCCTTTGGGACCCGCGTGTTGGTCGCCCAGTAAGCTGATCAAGCCGCCCGCGTCCAGCACCGTTTTCACCTGTGCCGCGCTGCCCTCTTTGGGAAGAATGAATTGTCCGTACGCGGCCCGGAAACGGTTGACAAAGCGATTCAAGTAACGATTGTCCAGCGGCCGCGCGATGGCGTAACCCGGGAACCCCAACAAACCCGTCATGTACGAGCCCAGTTCAAAGTTACCAAAGTGCCCCGAGACCACGACCACGGGCCGCTGATCCAACAGGTATTGCACCAGTTCCCGCTGGCGAGTGATCCGGAAGTACTGACGCCAGTTGGTCGCATGCACCTTCCGCGGCACATGCGCGATCTCGCAGACCATCAACAGCAAGTGTTCCCACATCCGGCGCGCCAGGATCCGACGCTGGGTGGGACTCAAGTCAGGAAACGCATGACGAATGTTGTCGTCGACCACGTGGAACCGGAGTCGGATGACGTCACACGCCAACACCGCCAGCAGGCGGGCGAGGTGGTGGCAGGTCTCCAAGCGGAGTGTCTGCATCACGCAGATGACGACGCGTACGGCGAGATAGACGAACCAGTCCGTAAGTGCTTTCATGCGAGCTAGTTCTTGCCGCCCCGTTGTCTGGCCTTCAGTACGGGATCGGTCTTCAGAGGCAGTTGCACGGCGCGGCCAGATTCCGCGGCCTTGTAGATTGCCAGGATGACTTCCACCGAACGTCGGCCTTCGTGTCCGTCGACCAACGGTGGCGTGCCGCGTTGGATCGCGCGCAGGACATCCTTGAACATCGCCGTGTGGCCGTGATGTCCAATCGCGGCCGGGTCGGCCGCACCGCCGCCCGTCTTCGTCCGGCCCGCCATACGCTGCAGGATCGCCTTGTCGCGAGGACTCTGCTTGGCAAACTCCCAGGCCGTGATGTCCTCTTCCTGGAGTACCGCCGTCCCTGCCGATCCGTGAATCTCGATCCGCTTGAGCGCTCCGGGGAAGGCCGCCGTGGTGGCTTCGATGACCCCCAAGGCGCCGTTAGCGAACCGCAACGTCGCCATCGCCACGTCCTCGACCTCGATCCGCTCGTGTGCCAGCATCGCGGTGTGCGCCGTGACTTCCACCACCGGTCCCATTAGCCACGTGAGCAGATCGACGCTATGGATGGCTTGGTTCATCAAGGCCCCGCCGCCGTCCAGTTGCCACGTGCCACGCCATGCGCCGCTGTCGTAGTAGGCCTGAGTGCGATACCACTTCACCGAGGCGTCGCCGACCGTCAGACGCCCGAAGCGGCCCTGGTCGACGGCCTGCTTCAGCAATTGCGCTGACTCGTGGAATCGCGACGGGAAGATCGTGCCCAGCGTTACACCCGCAACTTCACAGGCCCGGATGATGCGGTCGCAGCGGGACAGAGTGATCTCCAGCGGTTTCTCGACAATCAGGTGCTTGCCGGCCTGCGCCGCTGCCACCGCGGGTTCCAGGTGGGCGCCGCTGGGCGTGCAAATCGTCACCACGTTCACGTCGGCGTCTGCCAGGAAGGCATCCAGGTCATGGTACGCTTTGCACCCGACCTGCTCGGCCAATTTGTCCGCGGCGGCCGGGATGGCGTCGTAACAGGCGACGACGCGGGCGTTCCGGACGTCCGCCACAGCCTTGGAATGGAACCTGGCAATCATGCCACAGCCGATTAGTCCGAAACCGATTGCCATACGTGTTGCTCTCGACCGATGAAGTCCCTGCCTGACAGCGAAATGGACCGACGCAGTGTTCCGCAGCCTGCGGAAAACACCGTAATTCCCGTGTGGAAGCAAGATACCATGTTACAGAACGCGCCGCGACGGCGAAAGACCAGTCGCCGGCACCCGTGTCGCCGGCACCCGTGTCGCCGACACCCGTCGCCCACGGGTCCGCTGCCGAGGCTCTTCTGCCCCATGCTCTTGACGCTCACGCGTCTCAATCCTAGACTTCCGACCTAGCGCGAAGTCGGCTACTGTCCGTCGAAATGCGCAACTTCAAAGGCAGGAGACGGGGCCTCCGACGAGTGGTACAGGAAGCCCTGTCAGGTCGTCGCCGCTGAGGCTGCGGCGACACTTCGGGGAGGAGCGGACGCCATGGAAGACGCTGTGCTGGCCGTTGTCACCAACTACGATTTCTCGGACAAGGCCGATCATCTCAAGGCCGGTCTCGCGCCGCATTGGGAAACGCTGCTGATCGATAACAGCTCCCCTATCGCACCCCGGACCGTGGACTTCATCCTGCCGAATCGGCACTACAGCGGTCTCTGGAACGCGGCGATCCAACTGGCCCTGGAACGGCGTAAGCCCTGGCTGCTCTTCGCGGCCTCGGACGTTCAAGTGCCGGACCAGGAACGCTTGGCAGCTTGTATGCGTACCGTGTTGAAGGACCGCTCCGTGGGCATTTACACGCCGGCGTTGCGTCCCGATTCGAGGTTGGCGTTCCCGGCTTGCTACCACCGCGGTACGGGACGGCTGCGGGAATGCTTTGTCTGTGAAGGCTTCTTCTTCTTGGCCCGTACGGACGTCTTGACGAGGCTCTATCCCGTCGATCTGGAGGTCAACCGCTATGGTTGGGGAATGGACATTATGGCGGCCTATCACGCCTACCGGACAGGTCGCCGGGTGCTCGTAGACGACCGGGTCGTGATCTACCATCCGTCTGCCATCCACGAGATTTCCATCGAACAAGCGCGCGCCCAACAAGCGAATTATCTCGGGGCCGAGGGCGGGCGTTTTTTCAGGTGGGCTCAAACGCGGCTGAGACGTCAAGCAAGACTGACCGAGATACCGCGGCGGATGGTGGCCGGCGTATCGCGTCTACTGCGGCGGACCCTCGACACGGCCAACTCGAGGTAGACGGGTCTTCCCATACCGGCGGCGGGAACTCCTGGGCCGGCATGCAAACGCTGCCGCTGTGGGGCAGCTCACCGCTCACGCCCCAAGAAAGCTTTGGCTGCCTGCTTGCAACGTCTGACCAGCGTCAGTCTCCTGTGCGGCACGTAGGGATTGACGAGAAGCACCTTCTCGTCGTACGCGGTCTCGCGTGCCTTCTGCTGTGTGCGTTCGATGAATTCATCCAACTGGCAGAAAGCCGCTTGAACCCACTGGTCATATCTTTCTCGTGCCTGCCCGACCGTGCGTCTGGCCTCTTCGAAGGCTTCCCGGCTATCTCCCCAGGCTACCCCCGTCCAGCCCAATTGGTGGATGCCGAACGGTCTGTCGAAGAACTTGCTGGGAATCAGCACCGCTGGGCAGCCGCAGAGTACAGCCTCCAAGACCAGTGCGGAAGCCTCATAACAGTAGAACACCTCAGAACGCTGAAACAGGGCTGCGATTTCCGCCGGGGTCGGGCACCCCTCCTCACCGTCACGGTGATTGTCAAGTCGCGGGCCGGGGATCTCGATGCTGTCCTTGGTAATTGGGGATAGGCTTTCACCCGAATGGCGTTTGAATTTGCCGGCATAGAAGCACGAGCCCCGGCGACTACTCCCAGGCTGAGGCGGACGGAAGAGGTCGGAGTCCGAGGTGGGAATCGACAGCACGATGTCGCTTCCTCCCCACTCCTCTTTCATGCTCTCTGCATACCAGATCTGCAGTTCCTGAGGGCTGAACTCGGAGGGGCCACCGAGTAACCCTGGGAAGTTGAGTAGATACCTCACGACGCAACCTGCTCGCAGGGGGGTTCCGGCCAACGTCTCGGGATAGACAACAATGGGAGTTCTCCGCTCCCGATAGTGGCTTTGGACCACCTTCTCACTCAGCACGGGCGTGACCAAATCTGGATTCACGCCAGAACTGACGACAAAGGCCGACTGGCCTCTCAGGTTCAACAAATGGCAAAGCAGATGGAGTACCTTGACCCCCGCGCTGTAGCGGGTCCACTCGGGAGTCACGATATAGTAGGGGCGCCGGCTATGGTCAGGAAAAAGCAGATCACGACAAATTCCGCGTTCGGGTCGGCACGCATGGACTACCGTCCGCGTGTCCATTCGCACGGACGGGGACTCGGTATCGTACGTCGCCTGGGCTTCCGAGTCCCTTGTCTTGGCCCCCATCCATCTACCCGCAGTATTCTTCATCCTGGTGCCTTCCAGTTCTCGCAGAGCCAACAAGCCGTTGGCATGCAATTGACATTACATCAATTCGCGTCCCCGGAACAAGAGCAGTTCCTACGGGAGCTGTGGATTGTGGATCCGTCGGTTTGTGACCGCGCGGTGCTAGCGTCCCAAGGACTGGATTTCAATGGCACTGCTGTGAACATCTTCACGCCTCTCTCGTTCCCACGCTCCGAGGCTGTGAAAAAATGTGCGAACACGATTCGCGGTAGGGTGGGCCAAGTACTCGCGGCCCACCAATTCCAAGGAAACGGCCTTGCTTCGATTTTTTCACAGCCTCTCCGCGATAAAGGGAGATAGCGGGGCAGATTTATAGCCACGAACCCCCCGTGCCTGATACCCCATCTTAGACTGATATAACTTACAAATCCGGTGGAAGCTCGGGTGCAAGTCTTCTGCGCATAGCGGAGGTGTGCCGGTCACACTGTTTGGCAAGACGAAATCGAGCAATGTGTGTTGGAGGCAATCCGGCGGGTCGTCTTACTGCTCCACGGGCCGGGCCACGCCACTAACTGCCGAACGGCAGGTATCGTATCAGCACGTAGCCGAGCGCGGCTGTGGCTGGCAAGGTGAGCGTCCAGGCCCAGACCATCCGGGCTACCACCGTCCATTTCACGGCGCTCAGCCGGCGCGTCGCTCCGACGCCCATGATCGAGGCGGACATCACGTGCGTCGTCGACAATGGAATACCCCAATGGCTGGCGATTTGGATCACCATGGCGGCCGTCGTCTCCGCGGCGAAACCGTGCAGCGGTTGTAACTTCACCAGCTGGTGTCCCAGCGTCTTGATGATCCGCCAGCCCCCGGCCGCCGTGCCAGCCGCCATCGTCAGCGAACAGGCTACCTTGACCCAAAGATGAATCGTAAACTGGGGCGTGTAGAGGAAACTGAGCAGGCCCGGCAGGGTCTCCAAGGTCCCATTGCGGGTCGCGGTGTAGAGCGCCAGGGCGATAATCCCCATCGTCTTCTGGGCGTCGTTGGTGCCGTGGCTGAGTCCCATCAAGGACGCGCTGACGAGTTGCAGTCTGCCGAACATCGTGTTGACGCGGTGTGGCTTCCAGTGCCTCAGTAGGACCAGCAGCAGGCCCATGACCAGGAAGCCCAGAACCAACCCGATCAGCGGCGAGGCAAGCATGGGCAGGATGACCTTCGGCCACAGCCCCTCGGTCTTGCCCGTCGCGGGATTGAGCACCGACCACTTGATCACCCCCAGGTCATTCGACGCCGAGGCCACGGCAGCCCCGCACAGACCGCCGATCAGCGCGTGGCTGGAGCTTGAGGGGATCCCGAACCACCAGGTCAGTAGGTTCCAGGCGATGGCCGCCACGAGGGCACCGGTCAAGGTGTCCAGCCGGACGACGCCCGTGTCGACCAACCCGCTGCCGATGGTGGTCGCCACGGCGGTGCCCCAGAGCGCGCCCAGCAGGTTGCAGACCGAGGCCATCAGGATCGCCTGCCGGGGGCTGAGCACGCGGGTCGAAACCACCGTAGCAATCGCGTTGGCGGTGTCGTGGAACCCGTTGATGTATTCGAACACCAACCCGCATAGAATCACGCAAAACACCACGATCATGGGCGGCGTGCTCCGGCGGAATCAAGAGTTCTTCAGGACAATCTGGACCACCACGTTGCCGGCGTCCCGGCAGCGATCGATCACTTTTTCCAGCAATTCATACAGATCCCGCAGGACAATCATCTGCAAAGCCTCGTGCCGTCCGCTGTACAACTCGCTGAACAGCGTCAGGATCAGCGCGTCGGCCTCTGCCTCGTAGTTGTGCAGGCGGCTGTTCAAGTCCTGGGTCTTGTCCAGGTGCGTGCGTTGACGCAACTGGTGGACCATCTCGTAGAGCGTGTCTGTCGCCTGCTTCAGAAGTTGCGTCTGCTCTTCAAACCGGTGGTTGGGCAGGTAGGATTCCACGAACAGGAACCGCTCCGCGAACTTCTTGATGGTCTTGGGGATCCGTGAGAGGGCATGCGACAAGGCCTCAATGTCCTCGCGTTCCAGCGGGGTAATGAACGAGTTGCACAGCAAGGTGCTGATCTCTTCCGAGATCTGCTTGTTGTGCCGACGCCGCAGGACGAACTTCTCCAGCCTGCGCTGGCCTGACGAGACCTGGAGCAACTCGACCAACGCCTGCGCGGACTCGCGGGACTCCTCGGCACTGGCTTCCAGGAGATCGAAGAATTTATCGCCATTGCTCAAGAATCGCTGCAAAGAAAACATACCGTCCCCGCCTTGAGCTATTCGCTGGCTGGCCTGCTACGGACAAGAACCTGCCAGGGCAGCCTATCTGATGGAGCCGGGATCATGCAAGACGGGGTCGCTCAATTCAGCCGGCGGCGGAGCGTGCCGCGATCGATCCCCAGGATCTCGGCGGCAGCGGTCCGGTTGCCGCCGGTGTGCGACAGGACCGCTTCGAACAGCGGTTGCTCGACCTGGGCCAGGAACTGTTCGTAGAGCTGGGCGGGCGTCGCCCCGGAGGAGAACTGCTCGACCGCCCACTGGCGGATCAGTCTCCGCAGGGCGTCGTCCGCCTGGCCCGCACTGGTCGGCCCGGCGTGGCGCGGGGCGGGCAGGTGTTCCGGACCAATCGGGCCACCACGGGCGAAGACGGCCGCATGCTCGATGGCGTTACGCAGTTCCCGCACGTTGCCTGGCCACGCTCGCCGGCGCAGCGCAGCGACAGTCGCCGCCGTGAAACCCAGCGACGCCTGCTGGGGCACACGGGACGAGCGCAAGAAGTGTTCGGCCAACAACGGGATATCCTCGACGCGCTCGCGCAGCGGCGGCAGTTGGATTTCCGCTCCGGCCAGACGGTAGTAGAAGTCCTCGCGCAGACTGCCGTCCTGCAACGCCTGATCCAGGTTCCGATGGGTAGCCGCCAGGATGCGGAAATCGGCCGGTCGGGGTCGCGTGTCACCTACCGGCAGGACCTCACGCTGCTCCAGTACCCGCAGCAGCTTCACCTGAATCTGCGGTGGAATGTCACCGACCTCGTCGAAGAACACGGTCGCCTCGTGCGCCAATTCCAAGATCCCAGGTCGACTGATGTCGGCGCCGGTGTAGGCGCCCCGCACGTGGCCGAACAACTCGCTTTCCACCAGCGTCGGGCTGAGCGCGGCCAGGTGCACCGGCACGAACGGGCGGCTGGCGCGGGCCGAGTGCCGATGAATGGCCCGGGCCACCAACTCCTTGCCCGTGCCGCTCTCACCGGTAATCAGTACCGGCAGATCGGTCGGAACGATCAGGGCAATCCGCTTGAAAACGTCTTGCATGACGTCGCTCTTGCCGAGCATCCCATCGGCCAGGTAGTCGTCGGGAGAGGGGCCCGCGGCAACCTGCGGCTGGTCACCGACCGAGAGCAGCGCGCGGTGGACAGCGGAGACCAAACGGTCCAGGTCAAACGGCTTGGTCAGATATTCGACCGCGCCGTCCCGCACCGCTTCGACGGCGGTCTTCAGGTTCCCGAACGCCGTGATCACTACGACCGGTACAGGACCGGCGATCTGGCGGATCTGCCGCAGTGCCGTCAGCCCATCCATGCCTGGCAGACGCACATCCAGAATCACCAGGGCCGGCACCTGACGCTCGACTGCCGCCAGGGCGTCCTCCGCCGTGGCAGCGACTTCCACGGCGTAGCCCTCGTCTGTCAGGGCTCGCTTCAGCCCCCAGCAAATCGACTCTTCGTCATCGACGACCAGGATGCGTTGGCCTTGACCGAACGGCATGGGGTGGCTCCTGCCAAGTAGGTCAGGCTTTCAAGGCTGACGTGAGCCTGGAAAGCCTGACCTACACGGTGCGCGGATCATATCTCCAAAGACTCTAACATCGGCAGCCAAAGTTCAAAACAGGTCGGCTGGTCGCCGGTAAACGTCAGGCGTCCGCCATGGGCTTCGGCGATCTGTTTGGCGGCCGCCAATCCCAGCCCGATGCCTTCCGGCTTGCCCGTGGCAAACGGCTCGAACAGTCGCGGCCGGATTTCGGCAGGCGGTCCGGGTCCGCTGTCCAAAACACGGATCGCGAGGTGTGCGTTCGCGGATGGCCCGTACTCGATCCGCACCCAACCGTTGGTCCCAGCCGCTTCGATGGCATTTAGCACTAGGTTCAGCAGTGCCTGGTGCAGGAGCGCCGAATCGGCCGATACGTCCGGCAGTGGCTCGGGTGGCGGCGCGCAGTGCAGAGTCACCTTGCGGTGCTGGCAGATCGGACCGACCAGCCGGGCAACCTCGCCCAGCACTTGCGGCAGGTGGCACACGACGCGGTTGGGCGACTGGGGCTGCCCGGCTGTCAGGAATCGCTGCAGCTGTTCCTCGGTCAACCGCAGTTGTCGCTGCGCGACGGTCAGACTCTCCTGGTCCACGTCGCGACAACTCCGCTGATGGAGTTGCAGGGCCAGCGTGGCCCCGGTGACCGCGTTGCGGAGATGATGGGCGAACCCGCCGCTCAACTGGCCCATCAGGGCCAGCCGTTCGCTCCGTTTGATCGCCTGGCTGTACGCGACAAGATCAGCGACCAAGGCGTTGACCGCAGCGATCAGACCGCGAATCTCGTCATCACGGCGTGGTAAGGCCAGCGGTTCGAAGTGCCCTTGGGCCAGCTGGCCGACTTGCTGCTGCAATTGCAGAAGAGGCCGACTGAGGCGGCTGGAAATCGTGATGGACAGGGCAAACACGACGGCCAGGGCCAGTCCACCGACCAGCAACGGTGGATAGGCGGCCCGCCACCGCGTCTCGCGCCAAATCCGTTCAGGATACAGGATATGCAGTCGCTGCGGCGTACGCTGTTGTCCCCGTTCGGTACGGACCACCGAATGAAAGTAACTTTGCCCGGCGACTTCGACCGTGCTCGGCAGACCAGCCCCCGCCTGGGTCGCGGACGAGGGCGGCAGAAACACGGTCGGCACCTCCACACTGCTCGCCGACACCCGCCCCATTTCGTCGGTCACAATGAACTCGGTTCCCGACAGGGCGCGCGTTTGCGCCAAGATCGAGTCGTTCAGCGGATAGGTCGAGGTCTGCATCGTGCGGGCAATCCGCTGGATCTGCCGCACGATCTGGTCGGTGCTGTGGCCCGCCGCCAAGTAGGCGTTAATGGCACTGACCAGAATTAGCACGACCAACATCAACGCGCCGAACGGCACAAAGATCT
Source organism: Planctomycetota bacterium (assembly GCA_026692885.1). The sequence goes on from JAPLNJ010000840.1 coordinate 14,463, forward strand.
GGTTCCGAAGCGACCAGCGCATTTTCGTTCCTCGAGTGACCACCAGGCCTACGCGGCGTGGTGAAAACCTCACGTCCCGCACGACAAACCAGACCACTTGGCCAATCATAGCCGGCAAGCCAGTTGCAACAAACAGTCCGCGGGCCGCAATTCGTCGCCGCAGGGGCAAGAACTCCCTCGGTTGTGAACATCTTCCTCGGTCTTGGAAGACTCGGCGTCGAGCTGCGTTCGGCCGGCTCCCGAGGCTGGGACTTCCACGGACGGCTGTCCCGAAATCGACTTCTTGTTGCCTTCCACGAAGCTGGAAATGAAGAACCACAGCACCTGCCCTAAGTAACTAAAATAACACAACTTGCAATCAGCCGGGAAAGCGGTTAGGGAGTTGTGAACGAGACGGGAAACTGGTAGAATCCGCCGCTGCTAAACGAAGCTGTGTGCCCTCGGTGAAAAACCGGGCCATTCCTGCTGAGAGATGCTCTCGCGACGACCCGCGAGACGACGGAAAGGATTCTCCCTTTGTCGACTGACTCCCACGACCCGACTGACAATCTGCCGCCCGATGAACCCGCCTCGGCAGGTGACATTCACGGTGGCATTCTGGTCGATCGCCCGATCGAAGAGGAATTGAAGGACAGCTATCTCACGTACGCCATGAGCGTGATCGTGAGCCGCGCGCTGCCGGACGCGCGGGACGGCCTGAAGCCCTCGCAGCGCCGCATTCTGGTCGCCATGAACGACTTGCACCTCGGACCAACCGCCGGGCGGGTCAAGTGCGCCAAGATTTCCGGTGACACCAGCGGTAACTACCATCCGCACGGCGAGGCGGTCATCTATCCGACCCTGGTCCGCATGGCTCAAGAATGGAACCTGCGGCACGTGCTGATCGACAAGCAGGGGAACTTCGGCTCCATCGCCGGCCTGCCAGCGGCCCAGATGCGGTATACCGAAGCCCGCCTCTCGCCCATCGCCGCGCAGATGCTGGACGATTTGGATCTGGACACGGTCGACTTCGTGCCCTCATACGACGAGCGGAATCTGGAACCGACCGTGCTGCCGTCCCGGTTTCCTAACCTGCTGGTCAACGGCAGCGGCGGCATCGCGGTCGGCATGGCCACTTCGATTCCGCCGCACAATCTGCGCGAGATCTGCGACGCGTTGATCCGGGTGATCGATCACCCGGACGTGTCGATGGACGAGCTGCTGGAGATCGTCCCGGGTCCCGACTTCCCCACCGGCGGCGTGATCTGCGGGCGCGCGGGCATTCGCCAAGGCTACTACACCGGCCGCGGCACGATCGTGGTGCGGGCCCGGGCCCGCATCGAAGAAAAAGCGAAGGGCCGCTTCCAGATCGTCGTCACCGAGATCCCTTACCAGCAGTTCCGCGATCGCATTGTGGAGCGGATCGGGGAATTGGTGAACAGCGACAAAATCAAGGGCATCTCGGCCGTCCAGGATCTCAGCGACCTGGACGAACCGGTGCGGATCGCGATCGACGTGAAACGCGACGCCGATCCCGAGGTGGTCCTGAACCAACTCTACCAGTTCTCGCCGCTGCAAGACACGTTCTCGATCATTCTGCTGGCGCTGGTAGATGGCAAGCCGCGGCTGTGCACCTTCAAAGAACTGCTGCAGGAGTTCCTTCGCCACCGCGTGATCGTACTGCGCCGCCGGACCCAGTTCCTGGTGGCCAAAGCGCGCCGGCGCAAACACACCGTGGAAGGTTTGCTGTTGGCCTTGGCCGACATCGAGCAGGTGATTCGCGTCATCCGTCACTCCGGCACGCAAGCGGAAGCCAAGATCGGCTTGATGGGCATCCAATGTCCGGCCGCAATGATGGCGCGGGCCTTGGGGGAAGTTGGGTTCGGACAATTCCAAGCGGAACACGGGGTGGCCGAAACGTATGCGTTGACCGCGGTCCAGTCCGACGCGATCTTGAAAATGACGCTGGGCCAGTTGGTGAATCTCGAACAGGAACGCCTGGCCGGCGAGCATCGGAAGCTGCTGGAAGAGATTGTCGAGTACCTGCGGATCCTGTCCGACGACCAGAATCTCCTGGACATCATCCGGGCCGAACTGCAGGACATCCGTAAGAAATATGGAGACGAACGCCGCTCCGAAATCACGGGCGAGGAACTCGGCTCGCTCGACCTGGAAGACCTGATCACCGAAGAGAATATGGTGGTCTCGATCAGCCACCGCGGCTACATCAAACGCACGCCGACCACCACCTACCGGGCCCAGCGCCGCGGCGGCAAAGGGATCAAGGGCGCCCGGACCGAAGAGGAAGACCCGATCGAGCATCTGTTCGTGGCCAGCACCCACGCCTACCTGCTGTTCTTCACAAATCGAGGCAGAGTTTACTGGCAGAAGGTCTACGGTTTGCCGCAGTTGGGCCGGGAGAGCAAGGGCCGCGCGATCGTCAACCTGCTGAACCTGGCGGAAGGCGAGATCATCCAGGACTGCCGCGCGGTGCGCGACTTTAACTTGCCCGGTCACTTCCTGATGATGGCCACCCGCAAGGGCTTGGTGAAAAAGACTCCGCTGGAAGACTACAGCCGGCCCAAACGCGGTGGGATCATCGCCATCAAGCTCCGCGAAGATGACGAATTGGTCGACGTCGTCGTGACGAAACCCGGTGACGAGGTGGTGCTGGCGACGGCCGCCGGCATGGCGATTCGCTTCAAGCAGTCGGATGCGCGGCCCATGAGCCGCAACACGTCCGGCGTCAAGGGCATCCGGCTCGCCAGCGGCGATGAACTGGTGGGCATGGTCGTGGCCGACCCGGAGGCCACGCTGCTGACGGCCTGTGAAAACGGTTACGGCAAACGCACCTTTTTCGGCCCTAGCACGGCAGCCGAAGTTCCCGACGCGGCGGAACTGCCGTCCCTGGACGACGAGCACGGGGAGGAAGCACCGGAGATTGAGGAGCCCGTGGTCGAGGAGGAAGAAGAAGGGACGTCCGGTGGCGCCCGGTATCGGACGCAACGGCGCGGCGGCAAGGGCTTGCACGACATCAAGGCCACGGATCGTAACGGCCGGGTGATCGGCATCACGCGGGTCGACGATGACGACGAACTGCTCATGATGACCGCCCGCGGCAAGATCCAACGCATTGCCGCCCGTGAGATCAATGTCATCGGTCGCAACACCAAGGGTGTCCGAATTATGAGCCTGGACGAGGCCGACACCCTGGCCGCCCTGGTCCGCGTGCCCAAGGAAGAGGAAAGCGACGAACTGCCGACCATCGACGGCGAAGAAACACCCAGCGCCGAGCTGATCGGCGAGCTTGAGCCAGAGTCAGCTGCCGCCGAGGATGCGACCCAGGCGGAAGATTCGACTCCGGCCGACGAATAGGGCATCGCCGAAAGACAACTCCCTCGCCTAGGTACTCCGGGGTGAGGGGCAGGGTGAGCCGCGCAAAATTGTATCCCAGAGAGTTCTTGCAATGGTGAGATCTGGTCCGGCTTTTGTTCCAGTGTGGCATGTCGGGTCCCCATCCGGGCTTGCCCCGAATGGTACGAGGTTAAGCGTTGAGGTACGGGTTTCAGTCATGCATCGTCCGTCCTCCCACCGCGGAGCTTGCCTCCGTGGAGGAGTGTTTAGAACCAGATTGGCGCTGCAATCCTGATCCTTCGCCACCACGCGGCTTGCCCGCGTGGAGCGGTGTTTCCCAAGGCTTTTCCAGGAAACATCGCCCCACGGAGGCGAGCTCCGTGGTGGCGTGGAGAGATCGTTGGTTGGCATTTCTGGTAGTAAACATCGCTCGACGGGGACAAGCCCCGTCGTGGCGGGAATTCGCTCCTGCCGTCCTTAACCTCGTGCCATTCGGGGCAAGCCCAGTGGGGATCGGAGGTTACGCCTAACCTCGTGCCATTCGGGGCAAGCCCGGATGGGGGCGGAACGAAAACAGGACCATCCGTTTGACGCCCGACTCCCCAATCTTGCGCGGCCCAGGAGCAGGGTGAGGGGCTGCTCGCTGAGCCACTGACCTTGACAGGCGGAAGCGTAGCTGGCCCAGGTGCAACTTTCCTGGCGCGAATCGCACGGATGGCAGAGCCAAAGCACGGATGAAGACCAAGTAAGAAAGACATCCGTGCTCTGGCTCTGCCATCCGTGCGGGTAACAAAACCTGGGCGCCCCAAACCGTGAGTCGATACGACATTTTCAAACGGCCAGGGTGAGGGGCGGAGCAGCGACGTACGAAGCAATACTCGCATCGCTCCAGTGATCGGCCGCTGCCGGGGTGGTGACCAGCCGCAATTCGGCTTGCAGCTCGTACGGCACAGCGGCCAGTAGGGCGGTGTTCGGGCCCTCGGCTTCCCCGCTCGCCGCACGGTTCGCTACTCGCGCCGCTGCAAATGCTCGTGCACTAACTCCGTGACGCGATCCATCATCGGTCGCACGGTGGCGGCTACCTCGGGGGACAGTTGGCAGTGAGCATAATCCAACGTCACTGCGCGGGTCGACAAGAGGACCGCCTGTGGCGCGCGGCCGTAGATCCCGTGGGTCCAGGCCAGCAAACCTCGCGCATCGACCGAATGCGCCATCCTGTTGACACGCGACGCATCCGCCTCCAGATCGTGGCACACCACCTGACCGACCGGGCCATCGGTCGAGGCATCGAGAAACACAACCAGCGTGGCATCCTGCAACACCGCGGCCAGTTCGGCCGTCAGAATGTGACGGCTGATGACTTCCACCTGCGGCGAGACAAGCTCGCCCGCCAGTTGATCGGCCACCAACGGCCCGACCGCATCATCGCCGCGGATCGGGCTGCCGAAGCCGATCACGACGACCCGCGCGGGCAAACTGGCCTGCAAGTCAGCAACCACGTTAGCCTCGTGTAAGGGCATCGATCACCTTGCCGTGGTTGTCTCGCAAGTCAATGTGCAGGGGCATCTGGCCAAACGCGTGCGAAGCGCAGCTCAGGCACGGATCGTAGCAGCGAATCAGCGCCTCGACGCGGTTCAGCATGCCTTCCTGCAGCTTCTTGGCTTTGACATATTTCTGTGCGACTTGCTTGATTCCCTTGTTCATCGCCAGGTTGTTGTGCCCGGTCGCAATGATCAGATTCATCCAGGTCATCAAGCCGTCATCGTTAATCTTGTAGTGGTGAATCAGCGTTCCCCGTGGTGCCTCCGCGACCCCCACGCCCTCCAGCGTGTTGC
>JAPLNJ010000841.1 GCA_026692885.1 Planctomycetota bacterium
CCCTTTCAGGGCACGTGATCGGGGTCGGCCCCTTTCCCAGGGCTGCGCCCTGGGCTATCGGGTTGGCCGCCGTTGGCGGCGAACGCCGGTGATTGGCGATGATTGGTTCCAATCGGCGGCGGCGCTTGTTGGCGGTCGTCCGACCGTCCGCACCAAAGGTGCGTAATTCGATAGCCCAGCAGCCCTGGGATCGGAAGCCCCCACGAAATCCCTGCCCTGAAGGGGCGCAATCTGGAACGGGTGATACCCTTTCAGGGCACGTGATCGGGGTCGGCCCCTTTCCCAGGGCTGCGCTGGGCTGATTTGTCTTGGCCCCTTCGGGCCGGAAGAGTAGCGGATCACGCCCGCCTCCGCCGGGAAGCCTTCCCCAAACCCAAACGCAGAATAGAACCGGGATCAAATCAACTGGTCTTGACGAGCACAAACTGAACACCCCAGAGCCAACCTCTGTTCCTTCAGGCTCCGGCCGAGGGCAAGTCGCCGTTCGATCAAGGCCAGCTCTTCGTTGGTCAAGCCAAGGAAATCCTGTGCCGATCCTGTTCTCCACTTAACGGTTCAGCAGGGGCGGGGCGTGAGACAAGGGGTCAGACGTACAGATTTCAGTTTTCGCGGTCGTGTGCCCAAGCATACGGAAAGCCTGTTGCCCGCGAGAACTGAAATCTGTACGTCTGACCCCAGCTGGCGATCCGTCTCTGCGAAACCCCAAAACCCTATTCTTAACATGGACAACCCCGAAAATCGTTTAATGCTAGATACCGTTGTGTGGCCCGTTGCATCCGCCTGCGATGGAACAGGACGATGCGACCACCCGTCCCAACTCCGGTGTGTTGACTCTAAGACTTCAATTCCGGAACGCTCCCGGTGTTCCGCCAACGTTCCAGGCAGCCGGTCAGCCAGTCGGCCCACTCGGGTCGGAGCGGCGGATCCGGCGGCTGGCCATAATCCACGGCGCCCCGGACGTAGGGACCGGCGTCGTAGGCCTGGTTGAAAACGTACTGCAGATCCAGCGGGACCTCCGGCTCCCCCTCACGCAAGGGCACGGGAATACACGGCAGCGGCTCTGCCAGCCCAACGGGAAATAACTCGTAGTCCAGGTCCGCTCCCCGCTGCCAGGCGCGATTGACGGCCACCAAGTCGTCCGGCGGGGGATCCAGACGGCTGACCGACTCGCTTAACGCGGGGCCTCCGACCACCGTCTGCCCCGTGCGCAACAGATCCAGTTCGATCAACGAAGCCTCGCTGTCCAGAATCCAAGCGCGCATAGTACGGCCGCGGAAGCGTGCGGTTCAATTCGCCTCGCATGGCCGCCGCCAGACCGTCATGGAAATCCGGCCAAATGTCCGCCGCTTCCAGAAAGGGATCCATGCCAGGAAACGGGGAAGGCATCGTACGACTCCAATCGTAAAGATGTTCTCGTTTAACCTGGAGCCAACGGCGACAGCGTGCTACACGTCCCGCCGCCGTCGTCACCCGCAAGCGGATACCCGGCTCCGGGCTAAACGAGTTTGGTTGCGGCCCCACGCCGCGTAAGGATCGGCGCATCAATAGCGGTCGGGTTTTCAAAGTAGTCGTCACGCTCCGCCGTGATGACATGTCGTCACGGCGGAGCGTGACGACTACTATGCTTGCGGGGGATTCCTGCAGCAATTTGGCGATCGGCTCGAAAGTCTTCAGGATGGCTTGATAATCCGGATCTGTGGTGTTGGCGAACACCGCCCGGCCGCAGGCCTCGCTGCCGCCAGCCGATTTCGCCAGCGGAGCACTTAGAAAGTTGTTCAACTGGGGATTGGTGACCCGCGTCCACCACTGCCGTGGGATCTGGCCGTTGGCGTGACACTCGGCGCAGCGGCGTTGGACCACCTCGGCCAGCGTCTGCTCCAAGTCCGCCGGCAAGATCCGGCGGCACCCCTGGCGATCCGGATAGGCCGCTTCGCTGGTCCCGTAATACGGCACGTTCAAGTCGATCCAAGTAAAGATCCGCCGCCGACTGGCTTCGTCCATCTGGTAACGGGGCTTGCCGGTCTCATCGGGATGGCCCGCCAGGATCAGGTCGGCCACCAGGCTCTTGGGCGAGCCCCAAGTCTTGGGCGCAACCAGCAGGATGTTCGCCTCGTGTCCGTTGTAAGTCGGGATCCAATTGACGTAAGGGCTGTCCCAATTGGTGAAGCTGTTGCCCTTGCGTCCGCGCGCCAGCCATTCGTACGAAACGTTGAAGTAGTCGGTCTTATCACCGGTCAGGTCAACTTTCTTGGGCGGCGTCGCTCCGCTGTGGCAGCGGATGCAGTACTTGTCCAGCACGGGTTGCACGATTGTGGCGTAGTCGAATCCCGTCGGCCCACCCCACTCGGGCGTCCGCAAAGCCACCGGCTGTAGGGTCACGGGGCGCCTGGCCGGGGAAGTCTGGCTGCGGCTCTCGTGGCACCCCACGCACCCCTGCACTTCACCGGGCATGAAATGGGTGAAACTCCGCATGCGTTGCACGGCCCGGCCCTCAGCGTCCAGGGCCATGAAGTACAGCGGCACACCCGCGGGTACTTGGAAGCAGGCCGAGCCGTCCTCGCCCACCGGCACGTAGCCCCAGACGGTCTTCGAGGCATAGGTCGCCCCGCAGGAGATCACCGGGAACTGGAAGTCGAAGGCCCGCAGTTCGACCGGGATCCGGATCGTCTTCTTCATCTCCTGCACCACGCAAAGCTGCTTGACCTCGCCGCGTTTCACGATCGGCTCCAGACCGTTGTAGATGTCCTGGACGAAGACCGTGGCCCAGCCTTCCTCACCGGTCTTGTCGGGCAGCATGGAAGTGATCACGGGCGGACGTTCCCGGAGCCGCAGTGGCGTGGGGGCGTAGAAGCCCAGGCCATCCCGTGGCGCAACGACCGTGGTCTGCTGCCGGCCAGCGTAATCCCGCACGATAATCCGGCCTTTCTTGGAGACCAGGAAGTACTGCGCATCGAGCGGGTACGGGTTCTCGTAAGGGCCTTGGACATGGTTGCCACTGCCTTGGTCGACCTTGCCGATGTTGAGTTCGGGCGTCAGGTTGGTGAGGGCCTCCTGGGCATTGACGCCATAGGCCGGATCGAGCAGGCCCACCGCTCCGCGGGCGGGGCCGTTATGTGCTGTCAGGATGCACAGCGTCTCTCTGCGGCCAGGGATGGAACGGGCTTCCATGAACGTCGCCGGGCTCAATACGCGGTTGCCATAGAACACGGCCAGGCCCGTGCCGTCCGGGTTAATGGTCCACAGGCTTTGGATGGGGATCGCCGGCTTGTCCACGTATTCCCAGCGCGAGTAGATGATCCGCCCGTCGCTGCGGACGCTGGGCGTGAAGTCGTTGACGATGCTCGACGACAAACGGCGGACGTTGCTGCCGTCGCGTTCCATGCGGTACAGCACGCCCACGGGGCTGCGCCAACAGTAGGCGAAACGGACCGACCGCGTCGACAGGAAGGCGAGACCGCCGTCCGGCAGGAAGCAGCCGTTGTAGTCGTGCCACTTACCCTCGGTCAGTTGCTTCAGGTCCGTGCCGTCCGCGTTGATAGTGTACAGATGATAACTGTCCTCGCCGTTCTGCTTCCAGCTGAACAGGATCTCCTTGGCGTCATAGGACAGGTCGCAGTCGAGGATCTGGCCCTGCGGCGTGGCGACCAATTGCTGCAGGCTTCCGCCGTCCTCGCCGACCGTCCAAACGTACAGTCCACCGCCCGGGCCGAAGCCTTCCACGTGCTGGGTGTAGACGTGTGTGGGGTTGATCTCGCGGCGCTGGATCAGTACCAACTTGCCAAATCCCAGCTGGCCCGCGGCCAGTCCGGCGGCCAGCTCGGGCGACTCTTCGAGCGGCTCCTCCACTTGCGTCTGGCCCGGGGCGAGTTTGTGGAACTTCGCCAGGGCGCCGTCGGGTGGACGGACAGAGAACACCTGGATCTCCGAGGCGCCGGGGTTCATGCCGCCATAGGAACTGGTGAACTTCAGGGTGAGCTTGGTGGCCTGGGCGGGTGCCGGCAGCTGGATTCGCTGCGGTCCATGCCCGATCTGCAACTCGCCTTTGACTGCGGGTGTTGTGTCGGCGTCCAGGTACACCTCGTAGCCCTTCCAGCACTCCTCGGAGAACCAAGCGGTCCGGCCGTAGTAGACGATCTCGGCGACGGTGACCGGCTGGGGCCAAGTCATCGTCAGTTCCGCGCCGTTGCGGTGCGTGTTGCCCTGCACGCACCACGCCTTGCCCACGTCGGCTGAACTGCCCGACCCGGGGATCTGCCCGTCGGCCACAAACTGTGCCTTGTACTGGGCGCTGTACTCCGAGTTGGCCGTGATGGTGGCTCGGGGGGCCAGGTTCTCCGGCAGGTTCGGTGCGTTGGCCTGGCCCGCCAGCGCCACGGGGCACAGACTCCCACAGATCAGAGCACTCCACACGCAGCCGCAAGTCAGTCGATTGTGTTTCATCGTTGGCTCCTAATGGTCGAGCGTTTGCACCTGGATTGCCCTCCATTGGAATCCGTAAACCCGCCCAGGGCAATGCCAAGGTGTCCGGTGTTCCAACGAAAACGCGACGCCCCGGCCGGTACTGGGCCAGGACGTCGCGTGTGTAGGTTACCGTGCAGCATGCTCTCCGCCACCGCTACGCCCCGGAAGGGACACGCAACGTGGCGTCTGCGGGCGTTCAGTAGCGACGCCGGCCGCCGCCACCGCCACGGGGTCGCTCCGTCTTGGGCCGAGCTTCGTTAACCGTGACCTTGCGTCCGGCGATCTCGGCCAGGTTGAGCTCCTTGATCGCGATCGCAGCCTCGTTGTTGTTGGGCATCTCGACGAAGGCGAACCCGCGCGGGCGGTTCGTCTCGCGATCCATGATCAAGTTAACCGTCTGCACCTTGCCGTGCTGGCTGAATGCCTGCAGCAGGTCATCTTCGGTCGTGGCCGTCGATAGATTGCCCACATAAATGCTGGTCATGCTAGACTCCTTCGCTGTTGAACGGGATCAGACAGGCTTGATGTTCTCGGCCCGCGGACCCTTGGGGCCACGTCCGACTTCATACGTCACCGCTTGGCCCACCTTCAGCGATTCGATGCGCGCCTCCTGGAGCGCCGTGTGGTGGAAGAACAACTCGCCTTTCTCGCCCTCGATGAACCCGAAACCCTTGTCGACAATCAGCTTCTTGATGGTACCTTGCGGCATACCGGCCACTCCTGGAAACAAAGAAAACACAACTGGGCCGGCGAGTCTTCGCCTATGAGCCCCTTCCCGTCAAGGAAGATCGCGGCCAAACGTGGAGAGAGAAAATCAACCGCAATTGGGAACGGGGGCCTTCCAAAAAGGCGGCCGCAACGCGAATCGCAGAATGACCAGCACGAGAGCACTCGGAGGGAGTTGGGGCTCATCTTGCTTCTCACTCGAACCTGGATTGTAGCGGGTAGGCGAGTGCGGGGAAATGGGGATTGCCCCCTCAGGCAAGCGGACGGAAATAATCTACCCATCGCGGGGCGGCGTCGCGGCCACGTGGTCGCGTCTCTCCGCGACGCGAAACCCGGTCTCGGAGAGACCGGTCCACGTGAAGCGGGTACATCCTTTTCCGTCCGCTTGCCTCAAGTCGGATCGCGGGCCAACACACAGGGAGTTTCTTGTGGAAATCGCGGCGGTGGACCGATATGCTGATGCCTCGGGACCAATCGGTTTCGCAGAGTCGTTTAACCCGGAGCCAACGGCGACGGCGGTGGGACGGCTGGCGTCGCCGTCGTCACCCGCAAACGGATACCCGGCTCCGGGTTGAACGACGCAGCGCGGCCCATTACCAACACAGCTCAGAGAGCTATTAAGCGACGAGGGACTTATGTGGCTGGAAGATCTCCTGGGACCGCTCTGCGGCTTCGGCTTCGCCCTCTTGTTCGTCACCCTGATCGGGCACGGACTGTGGCTGGCGATGGCCGCGTTCTTTCGTTTCTTGTCAGGCAGTGGGACGCCCGACCAAGGCCCAAGCTCTCGGACGCCAGGCCCGCGCTGCCCGGCATGTGGCACCTTGGTGTCCTCGACCGCGCGTCCGTGTCCGCGCTGCGGCCACGTGTCTGCGGCGCGTCCGTCTTCACGGGAAGACGATCGGGTCGCGGCCATTCGTGAGTTGAACCGTTTGTGCCAGACCGGAACGCTCTCCGGCGTGCGGCACGCCGAGTTGTTGAAGCTGCTGCGAGCCAGCCCGGAGGAGAGCGGTGGCTTACCCGCAGACCGCTGCCTCCGCGCCGGAATCCACTGTGGTGTCGAGCCCTGCACCCAAACGGGAGGGACTTCCGGAACCCATCGAAGCGGAGATTGTCACCGACAGTCCCTTCCGTCGCGAGCCGGCAGCGACGACGCCTCCGCGGCCGACGACGCCCGTGGCCGCCAAGCCCCATCCGTTGGATGCCGACGCGCCGCTGCCCGCCGCCACCACGGCCGCGCGGCAGACGCTGGCGGATTTCCTGCAAGCGTTTATGGCTGAGAAGAATATCCGCTGGGGCGAGTTGGTCAGCGGCTTGTTGATCGTGGGCAGCGCGGTGGGACTGGTCATCAGTCTGCGGGAGACACTCAAGGACACCATTCCCTACTTCCCCGCACTCCTGTTCATGTTGGTCACGCTGGCGATTTACGGCGTGGGGATGTATACGCTGCAGCGTTGGAATCTGCGCGCGACGAGCCGCGGAGTGTTGACCATCTCGCTGCTGTTAGCACCGCTGAACTTCCTGGCCGCGATCATCCTGTCCGAAGGCGAGCAACGCGAGGTCACCGACCCCTGGTACTTGGTGGCGGTCGCCGTGGGAACCCTCTGTTGCGGCTGGATCACTTACTCGGCAGGCCGCGCACTCCTGGGACGCGGCTGGTGGCGTCTGACCGCCGCGGTGTTGGCCACGTCCTGCGGCCAATTAATCATCGACCGCCAAAGCGTCCTGGGAGACACGCTACCGGATACCTGCGCATTGGTGGTGCTGCCGGTGGCCGGTTACTTGGTGGCGATGCTTGGGGGCACTGGCCCAGCAAGAACGCCGCACGCTGCTCCAGTACGCGGCGCTGCTGATGACCGGCGCGGCGGCGGTGTATCTGAGCTGGGCGGATCTGGAACCGAGTTGGGAGGCGGCCACCTGGCTGCTGCGGGTAGTTCGCCTGCTGATCGTCCTGTCCGCCATGACGTTCCTGGTCAGCGTGGTCGTCCGCCGCCAACTCGGCGCGGACAGTCGGTGGTTGGAACCCGTGCGGCGGATTACCGCGACGTTCGGGGCCGGCGCGCTGGTGACGCTGGTGTTGGTGCTCTTGATCGAGTTCAGCATCTTCGACGCCGAGCGAGGGGTACCCATCGATTCGGCTCACAGTGGAGCGGTGATCGTGGTCCTGGTCGGTTTGGTTGTCGGGCTGTTGTCGATGGCGTTGTGGCCGGGGCGCGATCCGCTGGCCCTCTCGGAAAACGGGCGGATGCTGTACGTCTACGGGGCGGAGTTGGTGGCGACGCTGCTGTTTGTGCACGTCTACTTTTGCCTGCCCTGGCTGTTCCACGGGCGGTTCCACGACTACTGGCCGTACATCATCATGGTCATCGCCTTTGCGGGTGTCGGTGTCAGCGAACTGTTTCAGCGTCGGGGACTGCGCGTGTTGGCCGAGCCGCTTACACGAACCGGCGGATTCTTGCCGCTCTTGTCGGCGCTGGGCTGGTGGGTCGTCGAGGCCAAGGAGACGGACTATTCCGCACTGCTATTCCTGGTCGGACTGTTGTACCTGGTGCTGTGCTATTACCGTCGTTCGGTCCTCAGCGGCGTGGCCGCGGCGTTGGCGGGCAACGGTGCGTTGTGGCGACTCCTGTACGAGACCAACTTCGCTTTCTGGCGGCATCCGCAATTGTGGTTGATTCCGCCTGCCGTGTCCGTCCTGATCGCCAGCCAGATGAACCGGCGGCGTTTGCCGCCGACACAACTGGCCGGGATGCGTTACGCCAGCATTCTGGTGATCTACCTCAGTTCGACCAGCGAAATGTTCATCCGCGGCATCGGCGAGAGCCTCTGGCCGCCGATGCTCCTGGCGAGCTTGTCGGTGGCGGGCGTATTTCTCGGCCTGGTGCTGCAAGTCCGGGCGTTCCTGTATCTCGGCACCAGCTTCGTGTTCCTGTCGATGGTCAGTATGGTCTGGCACGCGCAACGGGCCATTCAGCACAGCTGGCCGTGGTGGGCGTTCGGGATCGGGCTGGGCATCGGCATCCTGGCGGTGTTCGGCGTGTTCGAGAAGAAACGGCCCGAAGTCATGGCCTGGATTGAGAAGCTGCGCCATTGGGAACAATAACGTCAGGCGCGCCGGCTCGATTCTGCCGTCTACGATGAGTCGTCCGAGGGTTACGGATCTGCCAAATCTTGACCACCTTGCGTGCAAGATTTTCCTAACTAACACTCCGACGGGCGTATAACCGACTCTTGTTCCAGAGTGGGGAGCCATTTCGCATCGTGCGTATGGCAAACTCTCCACGTCGACGGTCTGACTTCCGTTCGAAAACTCACGAAGCGAGTCACTCCTCCCCTTACTCAGATCGTCCCACTTTCCGGGATGAATGGTGAACCTAGGGGAAAGCGATCTCCAGCGTTTCGGCGCTGATCGTAACACTGCGAAATGCCGTCGCTGCTAGCTGGTCCCGTCCAAGAAGCTCCCGACGTAAGTCGGCGAGAG
>JAPLNJ010000842.1 GCA_026692885.1 Planctomycetota bacterium
CCCCGCGGCGCCTCCCCGAGTTCTCCCGACTCGTCGCCGGCCCGCCGCCTCCGGCGGCGGGCAGGCGACGAGTCGGGCTGGTCGGATATGGGGCTCCGGGTTAGGTACAGGGCGGGAACACTCCCACCGACTTACGTCGGGAGCTTCTCGGGGGTGATCACGACACTGCTAGCATTTCGCAAAGTTATGATCAAGGCCCCCGGATTATTCATGTGGGCCGGAACGAGGTCGCGCAAGACTATGCCGGAACGGCGCAACCGACGCTCGCAGGAAGAACCCGCTTGGTGCAGACGCCACGCGCCGGAAGCGACCGAAGTTCTGGCAGTGCTTCCGGTTGCTTGGTCCGGCCTAATAATCCGGGCTTAGACGGACTTACTTCCTCAGCAGCTGGGATGCTGATCCCACCCCTGTAAAGGTGCGATTCTCTGGGAAAACCGTAGCGTCGCGCCTTGTTGGAGTTCACGCTTTAGCGTGCCAAGCGGGCGATGCCCGCCGCACAAGACGCGCTAAAGCGTGAACTCCAACAAGATTAACACCTTTACAGGGGTGGATGCTGATCCTTGGGTGTTGATCCGAAGATACATCGGCGCGGCGATTGATGTACCCTACGGGCTGGCCGCTGTTTCTAACGCGGACTTACTTCCTCAATGCTTCAATCGCATTATCCAGCTGCTGGCGGAACGCGGTCCAGTCGCCGACCCCGAACAGCTCGTCGTGTTCGCGCTGGCCTAGTTTGAACGCCGCCAATCGCTGCCGGACCAAGTCCTCCGCCGCGCGGGCGGCAGGCGTGCCGGCCTGCTCTTTGGCGAGCCGCACGACGGTCACCAAACGGCGGTAATCGTCCAGCCCCTCGCGCTGCTGCTCGAATTGGATCGACGGAATCAATTGCCCGTCGGGGGACGAATTGCACCAGGCGTAATCGTCCTCGCGGCAATCCAGCGCGTAATACGGATCGCCGGCCACAACGTTCCAGTGCCAGGAGACGCGGAACTTCATGCCGAACTGCTTGGCCGCCTTGTACAGGTAGGTGCCAAACGTCCAGCGGTTGCCGCCGTTGTAGAATGCCCAGTCGCTGCCGGCTGCCTGGAGCAGATTCACCGAGGCCTCGTCATGGCCGTTCCAGTCGGCCACGTGCAGTGCCTTCGACAACCGGAAATGCGGGTCCGTCCGGTTGCTGCCGCTAAAGCTGCTGGCCGCGGTGAAGAACGGCGGGCCTTTCGGGAAGGCTTTCCGGTAGGCCTCCGCGTTTTCCGCCGAACGGGTCAGGTCGTCACCGAGCGGCTCGTCACCCAGGTTGTAGTAGACCGGAATCCAACCCTGCGCGTCGGCGTGTTTCTGGACCGCCGTGTAGATGGCTTTCACAAACTCGGAGTAATCCTTGAACCCGGCCGCGTTCATCTGGGCCGTGTCCTGGAAGTAGGCGTTGAAGCCGGAGACGCCGCCGCCGTACGAGACTACTGCCAGAAAGCCGAGTTCTTTCGCGATCTTCAGCTGGGCATCCGCCGCCGCGAAATCCAAGACCGGCTGGCCGGCTTGGAATCCCCGAAACGCGATCGACGGAATCCCGCTGCACGTGGTGCAGCCGTACTCGCGCATCTTGCGGAGGCTCTTCAGCAGCATGTCCTGGTTGTACGCGGCTGCTGCCGGGTCATCTCCGTGCCACGGGATGCCGATCGTGTAGCCCCACGGGCCGGCCGGGACGTCGACCGGGTCCAAGGTTCCGGCTCGGACTCGGAACTCGACCGGGATCGCTGCCGCGCCGCCGCGTTGCGGCTTCAGCGCGATCGTGCCCTGGTATACACCGGGCTTCGCGTCGGCCGGAGCTTTGACCGTCAGCCAGAACCGTCGCGTGATGTCCTTGGGCATGTTCACGACGTTGGTCGGCATGAGCAGTCGTGGACCGATCGTGTAGACCGAGCCTTCCATGGTCACGCGGCTAAGGCGGTAGGAGACGAAGCCCACCTGGATGGCAGCGGCCGGGATCTTTCCGCCCGGGCCGCTCAGGTCGCCGGCTGTCACGGTGACTTGGCCGAGGTCCTGCAAAGGCACCACGCCGAACGTGAGCGGCTCGAGTTCGCCCGCAAAGGCTTCGGCCCGCAGCGGACCGCCGATTTCGCCTCGAAATGGCGTGTCGTTGTAGTAGACCTCCTGCATAAAGTCGCGTTGGAACACCACGTAACCGCGTTGCCGGTCCTCGGCGGTCGTCTGCAACGGATCGCCCGTCGGTCGGTGCAGGATGCGTTTGAAGTAATTGTCAAAGTAGAACTGGCGTTTCTGCTCGACGTATTTCAGGAACGCTTCACCTTCCGCCGCCTTCGCCGCCGGGAATATGACCACGGCCGAAACGCAGCAGGCCCAGTTCGCGCCCTGGAACTCCAGGTTCAATTGCCCGTCCTGCACTTCCACCTCGAACTGCTTCTCTTGGAAGTACGCCTTCTGGTACTTGTCGAAGGTGTTGTCCGCGGGCGAATCTTCGACGTTCCAGAACCGGAAATATTTCGCCTTGAAGCCCTCGAAGTCCATCTTCTCGGTCACCACCGGCCGCCCTTCCGCCAGGATGGTCCGTTCGCGATAGACCTGGTACTCACCCCAGAAGCCGGACGGGCTGTCCACGTTCACCAACACGCGGTACTTCCCGTTGGGCAAATCGACCGCTAGGCCACCGTGTTCAATACAGATAAAGTCCTGATACAGCGGTTCGGGCTGGAGCGCGTCAAAGGCCCGCCAGATCTGAGCGTCCTTCAGCCCGTAGCCGCGTCCTCGGCTGTACAACGTGCCAGGCGTGATCTGCCGGAAGCCCTCCAGCACGGGACTGGAACTCAATCCAAAGTCGAAGGCGTACAAGCCGTCGAAGGCGACTTGCTGGGCCGAGGCGTCCCGTTCCAGCCGAATGTTGTCCAGGAACAGCGGCGCCTTCGGCGTGTCACCGATGCTGAACACCAGCCGCGTAATGCTGCCCAGCATCAGCATCCGTCCGGGCCGCGATTTCTCGCCGACGTACAGCTGCTTGACCGGGATAATCAACGTGCTCGTCCCCGGCGGGATGATGGTGGTGTAGTTCACGCGGGTCCAGTAGTCCCGTGTGGCCGTGTCGCGGACCTCGAAATACAGTTCCAGCGGATCGCCGGTCTCAATGTGCAGGTCGGCCTTCAAGTAGTCGTAGCCCGACCAGTCCTGCGGTCCATCCATGACTGCGTACGACTTGTCAAGGCGCAGGGCCTGCTTGCCGTCCGTCGCATGTTTCTCGACCACCTCGCCGCCGCTGAATGGATTCTTGTCCTCGAACGACGTGATCAATTTCACGGGCGGCCCGCTGGTGACAATTTGCTTGGTTTCCAGGGCTGTGCCGCAGGCGTAGCACTGCTTCCACTGGGGCTGGTTCTTGTACGCGCATTCCGGGCAGCGTATCGCGTCGGGGCCGAGTTCTCCCGCTGGAGCAATGGGCGATTCTTCCGGGCCCAGCACGGGTTCTTCCGTCAGGGGTACGTTGTTGCTAACCTTGACCAGCGAGACATCGTCGATCCAGAAGTAGCCGGGGGCCATCATGCCGAACGACGGCCCGGTTTTCTTCTGCTCCTTGAGGTCTGCCACGTACGTCAATTTGGTCCAGCCGAAGGTGCCGTTCTTCTTGAGTTGGATGTACTTGCCGTCGAACATGAACTCGGTCGTCGCGTTCCAAATGCCGGTGCCGACATCGAGTCCGCGGAGATAGGCCGTGATCTGATAGCGGCCCGGTTCCAGGTCGATCAACTGCGCTGCGCGGATCTTGGCTCCGGCGCCGCCGACCAACAAGCAGGAATGCTTGCCGGTGCGGGCCACCTTACCCACCGCGAACTCGCAGTCGCCTTCGTATTTCCAGCCGCCCCATTTGGCGAAGACCAATCCGAACTGATCCTTGTCTTTCGGCAGCTCGAACGACGGATCCTCGACCAAGTTCTGCTCCTCGGCCAAGGCGACGGCGGAAACGAGCAGCATGGCCAGCCACGAAACTCCCATGAGCAGGGACGTACGCATCGAAATTGCTCCTCTTCGAGTTCTGTAGGTCGGGTTCTGTAGGTCAGGCTTTCCAGCCTGACGTCCGTGCGGCCTGTTGTAGGTCAGCCTTTCCAGGCTGACGTGCGTTTGGTGTCAGGCTGGAAAGCCTGACCTACTTGGTTGCGGCTCGGCCGTGTCAGGACCGCTTGCAGGCGATAGCATAGCACGGACGCCGTGCCGGTAGTGCGCAGATTTCAGGAACACGGCAGGTCCGGAATCGCCCCGGATACAGCGTTAAGTTTGTGGTTCCGTGCCAATCACGAGAATCCTTCTCAGGAATCCGTTTAGGCGAGTGGCAGAAAATAGCGCCGCAGGGGGGTGGCAGGTGCGTTTGCCAAGGGTAGAATTTCGCCATCAAGATCCTCCAGCACAAGGATGGGGTGGAGAATGGCAGTCTGCACGGAACAGGACAAATTGACTGGGTATCTTCAGGGAACGGACCGGCAGCCCCTCTTCCTGTGCGGGAACTCCCTGAAGATCTTACGGCAGTTTCCAGATGAAGCAGTCGATTTTGCGATGACCAGTCCTCCCTATTGGGGACACCGGAAGTACGACACCGAAGGCCTCGGGCAGGAGGAAATCTACGCCGAGTACGTTGAGTCCCTTGGCGAGATCTGCGCCGAGCTGCACCGAGTCCTACGCAAAACCGGATCGTTCTGGCTCAACATCGGCGACTCGTACCAGGACAAGAGGCTACTCGGCATACCGTGGCGCGTCGCCTTCCACCTGACCGATCAACAGGGGTGGATTCTGCGAAATGACGTGATCTGGAACAAGGTGAAGGGCGGGCCGGACAACTCCACGGACAAACTCCGCAACGTCCACGAGTATGTCTTCCACTTCGTGAAGGCGACCAAGGGCTACTACTACAATGCGGACGCCATCCGTTCCTCTCCGCAGAAAACGAAGGTGGTCCATGGTGCCATTGTTTCAGCTACAGGCGTCAGCGGCGTGCGGTACAAGAGGCAGATCGAGCTTTCCACCGCCCTCCAGGAGACGGAGAAGAAGTCGGCATTTGAAGCCCTTGAAGCGATGCTGCAACAGGTGCGAGATGGAGGTATCGCTGACTTCCGCATGATTATCCGTGGGCAACAACGGACCACACACTCGGATTCCGAGCATGTTTCCGGTCGCGCGCGCGAGCTGCAAGAGAAAGGCTTCTACTTCCTGCGGTATCACCCCAACGGTGCCAAGCCGAAGGATGTATGGGACATCATGCCCGAGGACACCCAGAACAGGAAATCGCACTTCGCACCGTACCCCGAAGACCTGTGCAAGATTCCGATTCTTTGCACCTGCCCCGAAGATGGGATCGTGCTTGATCCGTTTTGTGGCACAGGCACTACCATGTCAGTCGCTTTCGCTCTTAACCGCAAGTCTGTCGGCATCGATATTTCAACCGGATACATCAAGGCCGCAAGGGAAAGGTGCAGGTTCCTGATATGACGAAGATCGCAGAATTGTATGGATTGCCAACGTTCGTTGCTGGACAGCAATGGAAACCCGTTGTCGATGGACAGCAATGTCCATTCATAAAGAGAAGGAAACGAGGAAGGAGACGAATTGGATCTCTTTCTCCCTTCGAAGGATACCCTTCCAACGAAGGAAACCAGCGAAGTAGACGCGGAATTACACCCAGTCAACTGGTATCGCGGGCGAATCTCGTGCTGGTCCCACTCCGGCTCCCTTTTCTGTACCGGTCCCATGACTGGCATGCGCTGCGTGCCAACTTGGTCGAGCCTGCCGAGGACTGGTGATGGGGCAGCCTTCAGCGCTGGAAACGGGGCACCGCGCAGGAGAAGTCGTGGTTGGCGGCGTGGCCTCTGCCTCGCCGGACGGGGTGGGTGCAATTCGTGAATGCGACGCAATCGAAGGCGGACTTCGCTGCGCTGCGACGTAGTGCCAAGCGAGGTTGCCCTGACGGTGAAGTCGCGTGGTGCGACCGGAGGGTTCGTCGACTAGGTCTGGAGCGTTCGCTTCGCCCACAACCTAAGCCGAAAAAACAGGAAGACGGCTCCTGACACCGTTTCTGTCCCAAGTCGAGCTAGCGCCGAGGGCGGAAGGCTCACGGTCCGTAGACGGTGATGTCCAGTTTCTGGGCAATTGCCCTCGCCCGTTGATCTAGATTCTTCATCTTGCCACCCTGCTCGTGGGAGCAGCGTGGACATTGCGGTCGGAGTTCGAATTCCGTGGGGATTTTCATGTCACTCAGAGCGTGTTGGTTGGCGTACTCGATGATAGAGCAAACCCAACTTTTCGTGCAACAGAACGGTGGACAGTGGTCGGCGTGATAAGCGTCGGCGGGAAACCAACTCGGGCAACTGTGGCAACCATTCAGGACGCCGAGATCCTGGATAGCCCGCCCTTGTGTTGCGTTTACCGTGGCATTTGTCGCCATGACGTCACGGTACAAACCAAAACCATGGGAAAACGGCGGTGCCAGCCCAACCAAGTGCCGTTCCTCTTCGGTCAGGTCGGTCATTTTCAGCGTACCGGCTTCGGCGCGAGCGTTAATTCGTTTGATGGCCGTCGCCTGCTTTCGCGAACAGCTGTCGCACTGCGGGCGCAGTCTGACCGAACCATCGTACACAGCCACTTCCGGCAGGCCGAGTTTTAGACGCGATTTAAGTGTCAGCCCTGTGGGTGGTTGGTGGTCTCCTATCCATGGTTGGTTAGGATCTGTCAAAACGAAGCTCTTGCAGGTGTGGCAACCGTGTTTCGCACCAAAGGCATTGACGTCCGCACGGTGTCCCGTTTCGGCGTTCTTTTCCATCCAGCGGCCAGTCACTCCTTTGCCACCCCACCCATCGCAGCTCTGCGAGACGGTCTGCAGCGTTTCGACGAATTCGCGGATCGCCTTGTGCAGCGGTGATTCGATTCCCTGCATTTTCTGCGGTTGGGGACTTTCCTCCGCTCCGGGACTCACCTCGGACAGGTTTCTCTTTTTTGGCATGGCTACCCTCGCAAGGTCAAGTTGTTAAAAGGATAGGAAATTGCTTTTGTGCCACAGGACTGAGGCTAAGCAGGAAAACGTGGTGAATCAAGGGGGGATGGCGGGTTCAGGGCGGCGGCCGCCGCCCTGAACCCGCCATCCCCCTCGGCCGTTTGTGGGAACTTTTTGGAGCGGGCTGGGGGAGCTTGACGACGTTTCGGCGGCAAATCAGGGGTAAATTCCCAGCTTTGCGCGCATCGTCCTCGATCCGATTGGCGTCGGGAAAAAGAAAATCAGAAGGTGGACCAGAAGGTGGATTCGTCCACAAACGTCAACTCCCGGGGTTCCTGGGAGGTCGAGTCACTGTCCCAGTCGCTGTCCGGGTCGTAGACGCGGAGGTCCCCGCCCGGCGGCGCCCGTGGCGCTGCGGGACACCACAAGCCGCAGTGGCGCAGGATCTTCTCGATCACGTCGGCCTGGGGCGGTTCGATGAACGCGACGACCTTCATCTGGCCGGAACAACAAGGGCAGATCAGCGGGTCGATTTCGTACACACGCTTGACTTGGGAGGGCGACGCTCCCGCGGAGCCGTGGGCCGTCTCTGACGGCCCACGATTGCCTGTTTGGGGGCACGCGAAGCAAAGCCGAGCCATGTGGGCCATCCGTCTTGCGGACAAATTTCTGTCCCCTGATATTCCCGCCCCACTTTTTTGCGATACTGACAGGGATACTTCCGACCCCGGTTGATGGCCCTTGGGAGCGGCGGAAAGACAACTTCGCGTTTGCTTTTCTGCCCCCTCACCCCAGCCCTCTCCCCGGAGTACCGGGGCGAGGGAGTCATTTTTTGGTTGATGGCCCTTGGCAGTGTTTAGGAGTCCTTCGATGTTCAGTCGCTGCTACCTTCCCGCGTGCTTCCTGGGTGTCGTCGCGATACTGGCCACCGTGGCCGCCGATGTCAGGGCGGCCGAGACGCCGCAGACGCCCGGCATTCAGCATATCGACTTGGTCCACTTCTCCCATACTGACTACGGTTTCACCGATCATCCGGCCGTGTGCCGGGAACTGCAGCGGCGGTTCCTGGACATCGCGCTGGACGGAGCGCTGGCCACTCGCGACAAACCGGCAGCCGAACGCTTGTACTGGACGGCCGAGACCATCGTGGCCGTGCACGACTGGTGGCAAGCGGCGACGCCGGATCGGCGGCAGGCGTTCCTGCAGGCGATCCAGGCGGGACAACTGGAGGTCGCCGCGCTGCCCCTGAACAACACACCTTTCTTGAATCGCCAGCAATGGCACGCGATGCTGCACTGGGTTCCGGAAGACTTGTGGCAACAGCTGCAGCCGAAGGTGGCGGTGCAGAACGACGTGAACGGGTTTCCTCGCGCCGGCGCGATGGAACTGCTGGACCGCGGGATCCACTATCTGTTCTCCGGGATCAACGAAGACAGCGGCGGCGCGCCGTTGACGCGGCCGGCGGCTTTCTGGTGGAAGATGCCCGACGGGCGGCGGCTGTTCGTGTACCTGAACTACTCGTATCCTATGGGCTACTGGTTCTTCGAGCCGGTCGAGTGGCGGCATGGGCCGGTGCCACGGGCTGGCGATACTCGCTACCGGCCGCCGCGCGCCGGTGATTTCCTGGGCAGCGACGAGGCGTCCGTGCGCACCGCGCATCGGCATCTGCTGCAAAAGGTCCGCGAATTGGAGGCCGGCGGGTATGCCCATCCGCTGCTGACGCTTTCGATCACCAATCAGTGGCGGATCGACAACGACCCACCCTTCCTGCCGTTGGCGGACTTCATCGGGACTTGGCATCGGCTGGGATTGAAGCCGACGCTGCGGTTGACCACGGCGTCCGTAGCGATGCAGCGGCTGGAGGAAACGATCGGCAGTCGCGTGCCGGAGTACTCGGGCGAGTGGACCGATTGGTGGGCCAACGGCACCGGCTCGGCGCCGCGGGAAGTCGCCGCCAGCCGTGCGGCCAAACGACTCTTGGCTGCGGCCCAATCGCCCTTGTGGGGCGACTTGAACGCCAGCGGTCGGCGCACCGTCGACGAACTGCTGCAGGAACTCTGTCTGTTCGACGAACACACCTGGGGTTCCAGCAACAGCGTGGCCCTGCCCGACAGTCTGGACACCCAGGGCCAGTTCAACGAGAAGGCCGCCTTGGCCTTTCGGCCCATGGCGCGCGCCGAGTGGCTGCTGGCCCAACGGGTTCGCTCCCGTCTGGCCCAGGCAGGCGAAGGCTTGTACGTCGCCAACAGTTCGCCGCTGCCCTGGAGTGGCTGGGTCCGCATGCCGGCCACGGCCCTGCGGGACGATTATCGCTCGCTGGAGGATCCGTCGTCCGGCGCAAAGACCCCGCTGCTCTTCGAGAACGGCCTCCGTCCCTTCACGCCGCCGGCGAATCCGGCCGAGCTGACGCCCCAGAACACGGCCGCCACGTTCCCCGACAATGCGCCGCGGCAGGTCGTCAAGTTCTGGGTCGACAAGCTCGACGGCCAGAGTCTTCGCCCGCTGCGGCTGAGCAAGGGCGAGGTTGCCGAAGGGGCGTTGCCCGGCGCTGCTCCGGCGATCACGGCGGACGAACAGGGCTGGCCGACGGGCATCACTTGGCCCGGCATGACCAAGCCGCTGTTCTTGTCCGGCTTCGGCGATTTCCTGGCAGTCGGTGTCGAAGGTTTTGCACCGCGCTGGGGCAATCGAGACATCTGGGGGGCTGCCGACGGTGCGCCGCGCGAGCAACTGCGCAAGGCACGCCTGCGGGAAGTGCCGGCCACGGCGGAGGCCAAGACGGCGGTCCTCGGCGACCAACACACGACCGTCTACACGCAGTCGCTCCGGCATCCGCGTCTGCAGTGGGCCACGCGGCAGTTGGAGGTCTGGCAGCACGAGCCGCGTGCCCGCTACACGCTACGGCTGAATCGTCTCTCGTCCGCAGCTCCGGAGATTTTCTTCGTGGCTTTCCCCTTGCCTTGCGAGGGCAGTTCGCCGCGCGCCACTTGCGGTGGCCGTCCGTTCGTGCCGTTCCAGGACCAGTTGCTCGGCACGTGCCGCGACTATTTTGCGATCGACGGCTGGATCGACTACGCCACGCCGCAGGGCAGTTGGCTATGGGTCAGTCGCGACGCCCCGCTGGTCACGTTTGGCGGGCACAACGTCCTGGCCCGGCTCAAGGAACCACCGCAGGACCTGCACCGCGTGCTGGCCATGGTCTTCAATAACTTCTGGTACACCAACTTCGTCGGCGACAGTCACGGGGTGATGGAATTCCAGTTCGATCTACAATGGACGCCGGGCAAGCTGGAGCCGGAGGCTGCGGAACAGCGAGCCGCCTCGCTCTGGTCGGAGCCGCAGGTACTGATCAACCCCGGCTTGCAGGAAGACCCCATTGTCCTCCAACGCCTGTACCAGCCGTAGCAACCGTGGCATCTGCAACAGACAGGCAGGCCGCCCGGTTCAGTCATGCTCGCCGGCCTGGCGGTGAAAGCCATCGAGTGATGCACACGGTTTGTGTTTCGAGGTTCTTCAATCAAGGGAGAAATGGTCATGCGTCGAGCGAGTCTGTTTCTGGTGTTGCTGGGGCTTGTGGCAATGCCCGCCAGGGCACAAAACGGCACCCAGCCGACGATGGCCAAGAACGCCATCCTGCTCGGCTGGGACGGCGCCCATCGAGATCACGTCAAGGCGTTGCTGAAAGAAGACAAGCTGCCCAACCTTCAGCAGCTGATTAGCGAAGGCACGTTGGTCGATGTGGACGTGAAATCCGGGGCCACCGATACCAAGGCTGGCTGGACGCAGATCCTGACCGGCTACCGCCCAGAGGTTACGGGTGTGTACAACAACGGCCGGTTCCGCGACGTGCCCGCCGGGTACAGCATCTTTGAACGATTACGGGCACAGTATGGAGCAGACCAGATTGCCACGGGCGCCGCCATTGGCAAGAAGGGCCACTGCGGCGAGGTCGACCCGCCGTTCAAGAAACCGCTGACCGAGGCAGACGCCGAGGCGGCGGCTAAGCCGGCCGCCAAGCCCGGGAAGAAGGGGAAAGGTATCCGCCAGCTAGGCGTCAAGGGCCAACAGCGCGGCCGTGTCGTGGTAGAGAACGGCCAGAAGTTCCTCGTCTTCGAAGGCTCGCCCTACTACACCATGCACAACCACGTCGACCAGTGGCACTTCGGCCTGACGCTGGACGACAAGGTCGGCGACAAGGCGCTGGAGTTGCTGGACGAGTACGGCCGCAAACCATTCTTCTTCTTTGTGCATTGCGCCGAGGTAGACCACAGCGGCCACAAGCACGGCGAGCCGTCGCCGGAGTACAACGCCGCGATCATTTCAGGCGACAAGCAACTGGGGCGAATCGTCGAGAAGCTCAAGCAGTTGGGGGTGTACGACAAGACGCTGATCTACGTCACGGCCGACCACGGCTTCGACGTCGGCGGCAAAGGCCACGGCAACGCGCCGCAGGTATTCCTGGGGACCAACGACAAACAGGTGCTGCGCGGCGGCACGCGTGCCGATATCACGCCAACGATTCTGGACCGGCTGGGAGTTGACCTCACGAAGATCACACCGCCCCTGGACGGCGAAACGCTCGCCAAGCCCGCCACCAAGACGGCCCAGGACGAACATCTGGTCAAGCCGAAACGTGCCCAGGCCAAGCCTCAAGTAAAGCCGGGCAGGGAAGCCAAGAAAGCCAATCGCGGCAAGCAGGACGAGACGAATACACCCAAGGCGAAAGCAAATCGCAAGACCAAAGCTTCCCAATAAGAACCGTTGGCGCCACGCGGGTTGCGGCAAGCACTCCATGGGATTCGAGAACAATGCTCTTGAGTCCTAGTGCGTCGTCAAGGCTTAATCTTGGGGTGACCGATGCGGTGGCGTAAGCTTCCAGCTTGCGTTTGACGCGATGAATCGAAAGGCAAGCGGGATGCTTACCCCACTTTTTAGCCTTGACTACCCGGCTACACCACAGATAACACAAGAACCACCGGAAACGGATCATTTCCGGTGGTTTGTGGCCAATGAAGAAGTCAGCCAACGGGTTCTGGGGCCTTGATCGGAACATTAACGCGCAGCCTCCGTGTCGAACCCCACCACCTGGACGTAAGCGTCGCTTGACTCAGGATGATGGCGGCCGGTCACCTCGATTACCACCGTGTGCTGGCCCGCCGACAGATCGCTCGCCAGCACGGTGCGGTGCTGCCAGTCGACGGTCTTCGAATAGGTATCCACTTCCGCCGGAGTTGCCGGGTGGCCATCGATTTGCACACGAGCGATGCCGCAGTCGGGACCTGTCTTGTGAATCAAAGCCAAACGCGTGCCATCCCAAGAGATCGTGGCCGTGCCGCCAGCCTGATGGTGGTAGTACAGTCCTCCGTCGGGAGGGGTGGGGCCTGCCGAGTACGTCCAGCCAGCGGAGAAATCAAAGCCGTTCTCGTGGTACGCGGACGGGCCGGGACGCTGGGTGGGGAACTTCGGCGAATCCCACATCACCCATGGCCGCCCGTCGCGCCAGCCGAGCTCCACGCAGGATAGAAACCAAGTGTGACCGCGGTCGCGGTTGCCTTGGACGAACAGATACGTGCGGCCGTCGTCGTCTTGGAAGACGCCGGGATGGCCCGTCTCGCTCGCGTTCCAGTCACCCGGTTGCCCGTTGGGCAACAATGGTTGGCGGAACAATCGCGTCCAGCGCAGACCGTCCGTGCTGGTGGCGCAGCCAACCTGTTGCGGGTCGTTGTTGTAGCCGCCGCCGTAGAACAGGACCAGCGTGTCGCCCCGCTTGATGACCGACGGCGCTTCGATGCACTTCGTCTCCCACGGCAACTCCGGCTGGAGCACGGGGCCGTCCCCAAGTTGGGTCCAGGCCGCGCGGCCGAAGTCACTGTTGCGCGGCGCGGTGGCGGCCACCAGCAGCTGCGTTTTCATCTCCGGATCACGCGTGGCGAACAGCAGCCAGAGTTTGCCGTCATGTTCGAAGGCCTCGCAGTCAATCGCGCGCCCGGAGTTCCAGGCGCCGGTAGCGCGCAGGATCGGATTGGTCGGATCGCGGCGGAACTGCAGGCCGTCGTCGGACACGGCGTGGCAGAGCGCGTCCAGCTTGCCGTTGCCGTAGCTGTTGTAGAACAGATGTACCTGGCCATCGAGCAGGAGGGCCTTGCCGTTCACCAAACCGTTACGCTCGCAGTCCTGTTCCGGCAGGATTTCCCCGATCTTGGTCCAGGCGACCAGGTCGCGGCTCTCGGCGATGCCGATGGCCCAGCCTGGCGGCGCGGCTTTGTCCGCCGAGGGCGCCATCGAGTAGTACAGTAAGTAGCGCCCGCCGAGCTTGATGACGCAGGGGTCTTTGGCGAACGGCCGTCCGTGACGCGTGGCGTCGCCGAACAGCATCCGCGTCGCGGGGGTTTGCACGGCTCGATAGTCGACGGCCTGCCAGTGGATGCGTTTGTCCACGGTCGTCTGGCGAATAGCTGCGATTTCGGACGGGTCGTAGAGGCATCCGTCGCGGTGGAACAGGTCGCGGAACCATACCGTCGGTTCGGGCGCACCCCACTGATTGGCCCACGAAAATAGTCCGCACACGGCCAAAATCATTGTCGAACGTTGCATCGTGAGGTCTCCTTCGATGAGTCCCAGGTTGTCCCACAAGCAACACCTTTATCCAGGATTCTGATCGCGACGTCCAGTGTCGGCCCAACTAATTCAACTGTCTCACTTCCGTTCGAAAACTCGCGAAGCGAGTCACTCCCACTACTGGGAACATGTTGGAAACCCTCGTTCCCAGGCTCCGCCTGGGAACGCACTGCCTTGCCGGCTCCACCGGCCGTCTTGGGAGGCGGAGCCTCGCGTCCAGTGGGTTACGAGGCAGAGCCTCGTAACCAGAGCAAACCCTCGTAACCAGGCTCACTCGCGAAGCGAGTCACTCCCACTGCTGTGTAGCAACCGTCGTCGACAAGAATGGGCGACCGGTTGCGTCAGGGACGGCGGGCGATCAAAATTCCTCGCAGTCTGGAGCAGGACAGCGCACTCAGCATGCCTGGCAAAGCCGCCGCGTCCTGCCTTGGACTCGCCGCCGAGGCCCAAGGCGAGCGGCAGGAAATAACTTACCCGTAGGTCGGCCTTTCCAGGCCGATCAGGACGGTCTTGGAAGACCATCCTACATTAATTCGGGTAAGTTATTTCCTGCCGCTCGCCCAAGCCAAACCTCAACACTGGGATACTTAACATGCAACAACTCCTCGTTCGCATCGCGTTCCTCGTCCTGCCGCTGGCCCTCGTTGCCAGCGAGGCCTACCCCGCCGCACCCGCCCTGCAGACCCGTCTGCTGAACGCGATCGACAGCCCGGCTGTCCCTGGACTTGGTGCCTGGCAGGTCGAGGCCCTGACGGTGCGGATCGCCAAGGGTGTCGAACCCCATCTCGGCGCCGCCGCGATCGAGATCGCCGGTATCGCCAAGGACGGCGGCAAGGTCGATGCCCCGTTCTTCGACGGCGAACTGCCAGGCTGCCGTCGTCTGGGGGTCTGGGTCTCGGTCGACGGAGCCAGCAATGCCAAGGAGTTCGGCTTCCAAATCCGCGACGCCAAAGGCGAGTGGCTACTGCAGACCGTGCCGATCGATTGGATCGGCTGGAAACGGGTCGAACTCGATCCAACCGCGGGTGGGATGAAGCCTGCCTACGCTCAACAGGGTCACGATGGCAAGGTCGACCTGCCGCTCACCGCCGTCCACCTGATCTGGTTCGCCAAGGCTGCCGGAGCGACGGCGCTGGTCGTCGACGGACTGACCGCCGGCACGGAGATTCAGGCTGGCGCCGACGGCCTGGTGCTCACCCCGCTCGCCGCCAGCGTGCTCGAACCGGGCCAGCCGCTCAACGCCCGCTTCATCGCCGAGAATCGCGGCGCCACCGAAAAGACGGTCGCGATCCGCTGGAACCTGCAGCTCAATTCCACCTTCGCCGACCCGGTGATCCCGGATCCGATCCTGGGTTTCGACCACGCCCTCGGCTGCCGCAGCACCTGGTCGGTCGATGGGACCGACTGGGGTGACGCCAAGCTGTGCGACGGCAACGACTTCACCCACGGCGAAGCACCGTGGAGCAAGGGCTACACCGAGGCGGTGGCGACCATCGACCTGGGACAGGCCCGAAACGTCAGCGCCGTGCGTTGGCAGGCCGGCGACGCCAACTGGATCTTCAAGGCCGACCTCTCGACGTCGACGGACCAGGCCGCCTGGCAGCCGGTCGACAGCGCCCAAGGCGTCACCCTGCAGGGCAAGTGGGGCGGCCCGCACAGCTTCCCGATCGTCCAGCCGGTCCAGGCGCGGTATCTGCGCATCCGGTTCCACAACGACGGCAAGTCCGTGAACTGTATCCGCCTGCCGCCGAGCATGATGGTCTACGACGGCATCGCCAACGACACCGTCGTCATCCCCACCGTCGGTCCGACCGTGGCCTCGGGAACGGCCCAGGGCCGGGTCCCCGCCCATGATCTCGCCGAGATTGTCCTGTCCGGCGGCGACGCCATCGCCCCTGGCGGCTATCTGCTCGGTCTCGAGCAGAACCTTGGCGGGCAGAAAGAGGTGCGCTGGTCGCAGCTGTTCGTCCGTCCCTCCGACCAGGTCGACACCCACCGCACCCGCCGCTTCGGTATCAACGGTGCCACCATCGCCCTGGCCGACGAAATGCGCCGCTGCGGCTTCGGCTGGATCCGCTTCGAGAACTGCAAGTGGATGTTCTTCTCGCCGGCCCGCGACCAATACGCCTTCGACGGCTCGGTCGGACCCTGGCACGTGGCGCACGACAGCTACTTTGCCGACTACCAGAAGCTGGGCATGAATGTCCTGCCCTACGTCTTCATGGTTCCGGACTGGGCCCACGGTGCACCCTCGAAGGAGACGAAGAACACCTGCAACTACCCGCCCAAGGACAACGCCGACTATGGCGAGGCCATCTTCCAGCTCGTCGCCCGCATGGGTTCGGCCACCGTCGACCCGGCTCAGCTCAAGACGGCGGACAAGAAATCGGGCCTGAAGCTGATCGACGCCGTCGAGCTGTGGAACGAACCCAACCTGAACGACCCGAACTGGGGCCCCTACGTCGGGACGATGACGCAGTACTTCGACACCCTGCGAGCCGGAGTCGAGGGCGCCCGCCGTGCCGATCCCCGCCTGCCGGTCAGCGGCGCCGGCATGGCCGGCATCGACCTCGCGGTCATCGGCCAGTTTTCCGAGCACCATTACGCCGACGGCAAGACCCCGCTCGACCTGATCGACATTGTCAACGTCCATTTCTATAGCGGCCGCGAAGAACCGGAAATCTGCGGCTGGGATCCCAACGTCGCCCGCGACGTCGCGATCCGGAGCGGGGTGCTGTACCCCGACCAGATCGAGGACCTTGTGGCCTGGCGCGACCAGCTGAAGCCCCAGGCCGAGCTCTGGCTGTCCGAGCTCGGCAACGACGTCGGCGGGCCGATCGGCCGCACCGAGCGCGTGCAGGCCACCAAGGTGCCGCGGGCGGTGATGATCGCGTTGGCCGCCGGGGTCCAGAAGGTGATGATCTACCGCGAAAGCGGTTCGGATCCCGCGATGCACGCCGGCGCGGGACTGCTGCGCAACGACCGCAGCCTCCGCCCCGTATGGTTTTCGGTCGCGACCATGATCCGCCAGCTGCAAGGTTTTGACGGCCGTGCCTTGCGTCTGCCCAGCGACGATCCCACGGTGTGGATGTACCTGTGGGAGGACGGCCCGCGCAAGTTGATCACCGCCTGGCGCTACGCAGGCACCAGCCAACTGGGCGTCGATCTCGGCAAGACCACAGTCTGCGACGGCTTCGGCCACAGCGCCACAGTCGCCGACACGACCGGTGTGGTGCTCAGCGAGCTTCCGACCTACATCACCATCACCGCCCCCAGCCCGGCCTTTACAAAGTTGGTCGCCGCCGGCCATATCCGGGCCAAGGCCCGTTCCGCCGAACGTGCCCGGCTGACCCGCCTGCCAGTGTCCCTGATCGACTTCGGTCCCCCTGGCCAACCGCTGGGCATGCTCAAGGGCTACGGCCTGCCGCGCCGTTACACCCCGGTGAACAAGGACACTCTGTGGGATGACCAGCTCGGCTACGGCTGGGTGAAGCCGGCATTGACCGACGAGGACGCCCGCTGGATCGCAGACCCTCTGGAACGCGACGCCTGCCGCATCGATCCTACGCACATCTTCCGCTTGCGTCTGGCGCCCGGCAAGCACCACCTGCGCATCTCGGCCGAGCCTTTCGGTCCGACCGGCGTGATCAAGGTGAAGACCGCCGCTGGCGAGCAGCAGGTGTCGATCACCAAGGCGCAGCACGTCGGCGAACTCGACGTCCAGGGCGGTATCGCCCCCCTCGAGATCTCAGTCAGCGAGTATTTCTTCATCAGGTGGATCGAGGCAATCGGCAGCGGCCCGGTGGCCGGCCCGTGATGTCCGGCAAGCGATGAAGATGTCAGGAGCATTGAGTTTCGCAGCGAGACGCACGTCGGTTGTGGAAGGGCCCGCGGCGTAGGGATTCAACGCCACTGCTGGGAACATCTTCACGCCTCTCTCGTTCTCACGCTCCGCGTGGGAACGCAAGTGTTTTGACGCTCCGCGTCGTCTGCCCAAGGACGCAGAGCGTCCGGGGCTTGCGTTCCGACGCAGAGCGTCGGAACGAGAAACGGGGTTGCGTCATGGACGGCATCTATACCGCACGCGGTTGAGGATGGCACATCTTCGTTTAACCGCACGCCGTAGGCACGCGCGTGGGTCAGCCCACGTATCGGGGTCGCGCCCAAGTCCCGCGCGTACCTACGGCGTGCGGTTAAACGAGCCAATGCCAACCGCGTGCGGTATAGCGAGACGGAACCCCGTTGGGGTACGAAATGCATGTGCGGCCGCTTCCCAGGGTAGCCGCTGCGCGGCAACCCTGGGCTATGTGACGTAACCGCTTCGCGGTAATCCGAACCGCAACATGCGTAACCTCAAAACGTCCGAGTCAGGTTTGTGTGCGGCGGCCGCAAGCATTTTACCTGGACTCGACGATCGGCAAATGGCAAGGCGATTTTGTGTGTGAATCCGAGGGCTCCTTCGAGCATCGCGAGCCGCTGTGACCACCTACCTACTGGACACCAACGCGTGCGTCGAGTGCTTGCGCAATCGTAACGCAGGCGTAGTGGCTCGGTTTCAGTCCTGCAGTCCCCGCGAGCTTCGGCTATGTTCCGTCGTGGTCGCCGAGTTGTGCGACGGTGCGTACAAGAGCGAAACAGTTTTTTCAGGTGTTGGCATTCACTTTGGCATCTAACGAATGCCCCCGGCTTGCCCCCTCGTCGTTATACACAACTCCTCCGCCCCAAAGGGGCATTAACAAATCAGCCCAGGGCAGAGCGGAGCGGCGTTAGCCGCGTAGCGCCGCCCTGGGTTAGGGGAGTACCAGGAACGCCAGCACTGAAGGGGCGAAACAAGCCTTGGTCCATCTGACGAACGATGCGCGTGAGAGGAACCGATTTGTTTCGCCCCTTCAGGGCTACCGGGATAAATCGATATCGTACCCAGGGCGGCGCTCTGCGGCTGTCGCCGCGACGCTCTGCCCTGGGCTGGTTTGTTAATGCCCCTGGGCTGGTTTGTTAATGCCCCTTTGGGGCGGAAGATCGCCTCGTGTAGCTGCGAATGTGAGCCTCCACGGGGCAAGCCCGTGGCATCCAATTCACAGAACCACAAAATCTCATTCCTTATGCGAATCGCCCCAATAACCGTGTGGTACAGGCACCAAACGCTACTGTGGCCCTTGCGTGTGAAGAATGGGACTTAACGGTTCAGCAAGGGCGGAGCGCACGACAAGGGGTCAGACGTACAGATTTCAGTTTTCGCGGTCGTGTGCCCAAGCATATAGAAAGTCTTCTGCCCGCGAAAACTGAAATCTGTACATCTGACCCCAGCTGATGGTCCGTCTCTGCGAAACGGTGAAACCCCATTCCAGATTTTCGAATTCGCTGGGGCTTCGCCCCAGACCCCACGGCGGCTGCCCCGCCTACACATGGGCGCGTCTCTCCGAGACGCGATGCCAGTCTCGGAAAGCCTGACCTACATCACCGCTCCGCCTTCCGCTACGGCACGAGGGGGCCGGCTCCGCTTCGCACGTCCCCCTCGGCCTGCGCTACAGGCTCCGCTTGCTTTTACTGACCTGCGGTGCTTTTCAGCCTGACGGACTGCGGGCGACACGGAAGCCCAGGTCGTAGTACCGAGACGACGGATCGAACCAATTGCGGCCCGCCGACCGACAGTACCTGGCGCTGATGCCCCAGCAGCCGCCCCGGTTCCCCCGGCTCGAGGCCGCTTCATCCCCCGATGGATCGCGTGACGGCGAGTCTGGGTAGGATGCGTACCCATCGTGGCACCACTCCCACACGTTGCCATGCATATCGAACAACCCCCATCCGTTGGGCAGCTTGTCACCCGCGGGCCAGGTTCGATTTTCCGAGTTGTTGGCGTAGTAGCCGTATTGAGCCAGCAGCCCCATGTCGTCACCAAAGGCATACTGCGTCTGACTGACGGCCCGGCAGGCGTATTCCCACTGGGCTTCGGTGGGCAAGCGATAACCGCTGGCCTTGGCATTCAGATCGCATTTCCAGTCTGATTTGTCGTTCGTCCCCGTTCTGCTCAATCCGTAACACGGCGTCAGTTTTTCGAAGTGGCTCAGCCAATTGCAGAACGCGACCGCATGAAACCAGCTGACCATTTGCACGGGACACTCTTCTTCCTCCCGGCTGATCTTTTTGTCTTCCCCGCCCCAGCTCTCTGCGATCTGCTTCTCGTCCTCGCATTTCGGATGGTCTGCAGCCTCTTGGACGAACTTTTTAAATTGCCGGACGGTGACCTCCCGATCGCCCAGGTAGAAATCCTGCGTCAGCGTCACCTCGTGAGGCGGCTTTTCGTCGCGGCCGGCCTGGCCGCTGCCATCCCCCATGGTGAACGAGTCGTGGGGGATGCGGACCATCGTCATGCCCAGGCTGTTGACGGCCCAACCGCGGTCGTCCCACGGCTGGGGTGTTTCCAGCAGAGACGGAATCGTTTTCTCTTGTCCCCAATGCTTCAGTGCGAAGAAGGCAGCGCTGTGCGTTCCGCCGTCCGGGGCGTCGACGTACAATCCCACCAAGGTCTTGCGCAGGGCCGCCTGTTCCTCCGCGCGGATCTGGCCCCAGGGGATCAAGCCCAGCGCAGCACATAGGCCGGAGCGGAAATCGGCCGCCGCTGGATCGGCCTTGGCCGCCTCCAACGCCAAGGCGGCCTTCGTCAGGTCGCCGTGGAAACGCGGATAGCCATGAATGAACTTCGTCCGTCCCGAGGGAACTTTATCCAACGCGAGTGCCGGCCGGGCGGTGCTGACGCTGTCGCCAAACGCGGCCAGCACCAACGCCGCGTTTCCCCTCTGGCCAATCGGTCGTTTCGGGTCTGCGACAATCTCCCGCAGCGGCGCAAGGGCGGCGGCCTGATACACTCGCAGGTCGTCGACCAGCGTGAGAAAGTTATCGTCAGAACCCGCCACCGTGGCCTTGACAAGGACCTCGGTCTGCCGACGATTGCTATCGGCCAATCGGCTGGATTGCCACGCCGCGAAAGCCAGACTAATGATTGCCGCCGCCGCGATGGTCATGGCGATCGCGGCACGACGGCGCGCGAGGCTCAGTTCCCGCTGGCGGGCGTCCTTCTCTTCTTGCTGTTCACGTTTCTCCTGCGTGCCGCTTTCGTCCAGATAGCGGTCCGCCAACGCGAATTCATCGGCCGAGGCGTATCGCCTGGCCCAGGCGGGGGACGGAACCCGTTCGTTCCGCCATTGGCGGAAGACGCCGAGTTCTGGTTGGCGGAGCAGATTACGAAGACCGTGGTCCCAGTCTTTGGCATCGCGGACCAGCTTCCGCAGTTCATCCGCCGCATCGGCTTCGGCGGTCACCCACTCGCGCAGCAGCTGCCACTGCCGCAACAGGCTTTCGTGGCTGATGTCGATGGTGGTTGCGACGGCTAGAGTAGCAGGCACACTCCGTGTGCCGTCGGCCAATGGAGCCCCGCTTTCCGGCAGAACAGCATCAGGCTGAAGCCTGGACTCCAACAAGACCAGGAAATCGCGTCCCGGACCGGTGAATGCGGCGACGACCTCGGCCACCTCCGCCGCGGGCACGCCTGCCACCGTGGCCACCTCGCCGATCGTCGTCAACCGCCGCACCAACACGCCTTGCGGGGTCCGCTCGGCCAGGCAGCGAAACAGCCACTGAGCGATCCGCTGCTGCGGGGAAGGCTCAGCGGCGACCGATACAAGCCCGACGCGCAAGCGAGGGACGGAGGCGGATTCTCCCTCGCTAGCGCTTCGGACTACAGTGTCGAACGATGTCACGGCCGCTTCCCCCTCGCTGACGCTGCGGGTTTCTATGTCGGGCGGATCGCTGCCCAAGCCCGCGTAGATCCCGCTGGCATGCAGGTCCAGCGCCTTGGCGACTCGCCCGGCAGTGTTGTAGTGCTGTTCGCCGAGCGTGACCAGCGGCGCGTCCGGCGAGCGCGGGCCGGCATCGCTGGGCACGCCTGCCTCGTCACAGGCCAACTGCCACATCCGCAGCAGCGCGTGCTGCATCAACGGCAACTGGTCGGGGTCGGACCCGACTTCGTTGACGATCTGGTTCACCACCTCGGGTGCAACCGCGCCGTGGAACTGGTCCAGCGGCCCTTCGATCGCCTCGGCTGACTGGTCGCGCGTCAGCCGGGGCGTCAGGAATTGGCTGGCGCTGATCGCTTCGGGCAAGCCAAAAAACGCGTCGCAGTCGCCCATGAACTCGGACCGCATCGTCAGGATCACGTACACGGGGCGGTCGGCCTGCTCGGCGGTCCGCAGCAGCAGGTCTACGAACTCGATGGCGTCGTTGCGCTGTTGATAACCGTCCGGAGCGGCCTGCCCGGCCAGGCGCCGTGCCGCTTCGCGAAACCGGAACAGCTCCTCGAACTGGTCGATCAGCAGCAGCACGGGCCGGTCGCCGGGCACGTCGAACTTGTGCAGCAACTCGACCACGCCGCGCCGGCCGGAGCGCAGCACCGATTCGGCCAGCGACAACTCGAAGCCGGTCGGCTCGCGCTCCGCCCCCTGTCCGCGGCAGAACGCTTCGGCCAGGTTGCCGTACGGATCGACCCCCGGTCGGGCGATAACGAACCTCCAGTCGCTGGAAACGCCACGCAGATAGCCGTCCTGCAGCGCCGGCAGCAGGCCCGCGCGGACCAGGGACGATTTGCCCGATCCGCTGGCCCCGACCACCGCCAGGAACCGTTGCCGTTCGAGCCGCTTGAGCATCTCGTTCGTCTGCCGCGCGCGGCCGAAGAAGATCGGCGATTCCGGCGGCTGGAACGGTCGCAGTCCGGGATAGGGCGCACGCAGGTCATGCTCGTCCGCAGCCTTCATCGCGGGGCCTCCGGCGCCAGTTTCGCCAGGAACGCCAGGAATCGCCGCTTGTCGCCGTGAGGAATCACGTCGAACTTCGCAGGCGGGACCAATTGTGCATCCGTGTGATCAGCGGGCGGCTTGACGACGACCGCACACGGCGGCGGCTTGGGTTTCTTGCTGAGCGCATACTCGCGGCACTCGTCCATCCGATCCTGCACCCACTGCTCGTCGCCATCGGCATGCACGACCACCAGGGCTCGGGGCGGCGCCAGCTGGCGTTCGAGGATCTTGGCAGCGTCCTGGACGCGGTCGTCGTAGACCATCGCCGACCGCAGCGGTTGGCGGATTACGCGCGAACCCTCGCCCTCGATCTCGTCGACCAGTTCGTCGGTCACGCTCTGGTGCGTGGGTTTGTCGCGCGTCGTGACCATCACCTTGGCCTTGCCCGCCGTCACCGGCATGGCGAGCTCGCGGATCCGATCCCGCGCGGCCTTGACGACCAGCCGGCGAAAGTCGCCCAAGTCCTCGGCGATGACGTCCGCTTGAAACAACAAGCCGCGGTGCGTCACGTCGGCGACGTCTTCCGCTTTCAGCCCCTGACGCCGCCAGCGCAGCAGGGTCTGGCCGGGCGTCTTGCCGGCCTGCTGGGCCTGCTGAGCCAGCCACGCTTCGAAACGCATGCCGTAAGCTTTGTCCGCGGGGATGGGCGTCTGGTCGTGCAATTGGACGACCAGCAAGGCTTCCGTCAACCGCTGCGGCAATTCGGTCTGGGCCGCGGTCGGCTGGAACCGATACTGCTGCTGTTCGCCCGGGACGACGCGAAATCCTTCCTGTTCCAGGAACGTGAGGAACCCTGCCCGATCCTCGTACAAGGCGTCGGTCACTTCGGACAGGAAGATCAGGGGCCGCGAGTCTGCGTCGCCGAGCGGCCTTGCCGCTGATCCAGGCGAGGCGGTCGTGGCCGCCGCAGCGCTGGTCGCGGGCGATACCCCGGGGTCTGCCGCGGCGGTGCCGACGGAGGAGCGGCGAAGTTCCTGCAGCGTCTTGAAAACCGCGTTTCCGAACCGCTGACAGGCCGTCGGCGGTCGGCCGGACCTAGCAAAATCAAACGACAGTTCTTGCTCGTTGCCGTCCTGGTCGACTTCCCAGAATGGATAGCCGATCAGCTGCTGCAGTGCTGCGGGCCAGCGCGTCTCGTGAACCGATTCCTTGCGCACCACGAAGATGCGGCCGCCGGCGCCGGAGGCCCCCGCAAACCGCTGCAAGAATGCCGCCAGTTCCCGCTGGCACCAGTTCGAGTCCTCGGCCAGGTAGTTCTCGGACATCACGATCACGATTACGGCCGAGCCGTGCACGGCAGTGCCGATGGCATCCGACAGGGGCTGGTTGCCAGGCAACTCGCGATTGTCCCGAAAGATCTCGAACCGCCACGGCGGCTCGCCTGGCTTGGGGCGTTCGTGTTCTTCGAGCATGCTGCGCAGCGTGTCGTCAAGCCGCGCCGCCCAGCCGAACTTGTTGTCGGCTTGACGATAGCTGATAAAGACGTCGTACTGGAATCCGGGGACGTAGGCCATACGCTTGACCGCCGTGGAAGTATTGAGGACCTAGCAAATTAGGATATGCCCCTCGGATGCACAAGAGGCCTTGATCATACGCCTTGATCATACGGTGGCGCAAAACGCTAGTAGCGGATCATCGTAACCCGACGCGTTAGCGAGGAAAACGCCGCTCTTCCTCGCTGACGCGTCGGGTTACGATGCGCAACCTTATGATCAAGGCCTGCACAAGACAAGGTGCCGCTCGGGTGCTGGCCCTGGCTGCGTTCACCGGCCGGCCGCTGTGGGAGGCGGCGCTGCCACCGACTCGCAAGCCAGCCTCGGTGAGCATCCGACGAACGTAATCCGCAGTATGTTCGTAGCGGCCGTGATAGCTGCCCTTTCCGGCCTGCCTGGACCTTTGACCATACGGCGAAACCCCTCGCCCGCGCCAGAAAGTAACTAGCAACCCTAATCTTTCACCCTAATCTTTCACCCTAATCTCTTTTCCATGTTTGCTGTAGACGGAGAGATGTGGTGAGTGAGGGAGTGGAGCGTGTAGTATTTGGGTGGGAAGATTAGGGTGAAAGATTAGGGTGAAAGATTAGGGGAAAGGAAGACCTTTGCCGAGCTGTATGGTTTCCGTTGGAACACGGAGCTGGACATTCCGTCGATTAAACCATCGTTGGGCTTGGACCACGTTCGCTGCCAGTCGTACCCAAACAGTAAGTCACGACGACGTTCTTACGCGGCCATGCGCAGCCACCCGCCACGCTGGCCGTGGCCAGCAGTGACAGCAGTTCGAAATTCTGCGATCATACTCCGTTGCTTTCGTGGCGTCCCTGGTTACCAACCGTGAAAGGACCTGATCCATGCAGCCCGTCCGCAAGCTTCTTCTCACCATATTCTGCGTCCTGCCGCTGGCTGGCCGTGTCGTCCACGCCGCCGATGCTCGGCAGCTCGTGAAGCCGAACATCATTTACATCCTGACCGATGATCTGGGCTACGGCGATGTCGGGTGCTACGGCGCGACACACGTCAAGACGCCACACATCGACCGGTTGGCCCAGGAGGGGCTGCGTGGCACGGATGCCCACGCCACGGCTTCGGTCTGCACGCCCACGCGTTACGCCTTGATGACCGGCCGCTACGCCTGGCGCCAACCGGGCACCGGCATCGCGGCCGGCAATACCGCGTTACTCATCCCGCCCGGCACCGTGACCGTTCCGTCGCTGCTCAAGCAGGCCGGCTATGCCACCGGACTGGTCGGCAAGTGGCACCTAGGCCTGGGCACCGACAAGACCGACTTCAACGGCGACATCCGACCCGGCCCGCTGGAACTCGGCTTCGATTACGCCTTCTTCATTCCCGCCACCGGTGACCGTGTGCCGTGCGTGTTCGTCGAGAATCACCGCGTGGTCGGCTACGACCCGGCGGATCCGATTCGGGTCAGCTACCAGGGCCGGATCGGCGACGAACCGACCGGCAAGGATCCGGGCGTGCAGCTCAAGATCAAGGGCGACGGCTCCCACTCCGACACCGTGGTCAACGGCATCTCACGGATCGGCTTCATGTCGGGCGGCAAACGAGCCCACTGGGTGGACGAAGACATCGCCGACACGCTGGCGGCACAGGCCGTGAAATTCATCGAAACACACCCAACCGGCCCGTTCTTCCTCTATCTCACCCCCCACGACATCCACGAACCGATGGTGCCTCATCCCCGTTTCCGGGGCACCAGCGACTGTGGCTGGCGCGGCGATGTGATCCAGCAACTTGACGGGACCGTCGGCCAAGTCCTCGCCGCGCTCGACCGACTCAAGATCGCCGGCAACACGCTCGTGATCTTTACCAGCGACAACGGTGGGGCGATCAAGAATACGTACGACGACGGCACAAATCCGCTCCACGCGCGCCAGTCGCCGAACGGCACGCTCCGCGGCTTCAAGGGTTCGCTGTACGAAGGCGGCCATCGCGTGCCGTTCATCGCGCGCTGGCCCGGCCACATCGCCGCGGGCGGCGTCTGCGGCCAGCTGATGGCCCACGTGGACCTGCTCGCCACGGTGGCCGCGCTCACGGGCCAGGACCTACCCGCCGACGCTGGCCCGGACAGCTTCAACGTCCTGCCCGCGCTGCTCGGCCAGCAGACGGCTAGCCCGCCGCGGGAGCACCTGGTTCTGCAAAACAACAATCAAGCCCCGCTGGCCTTGCGGGAGGGCGATTGGGTGCTGATCGAGAAGGGCGGACGTCGTGGCGCCAAGGCGGCAAAGGCGGCGGCCAGCGACGAACTCTACAATTTGGCCGATGACCTCGCGCAGACCAATAACCTCGCTGCCCAGAAACCGGAGAAACTGCAGACGCTGGCCGAGCACCTCAACCGAATTCGCGAACAAGGCCGGAGCCGGCCGTAACAGGCCGAACGGCACACGCTGCGGAAGTCAGTTTGCTGCTCCAGGATTGGCTGCGTGAAGCATGGCTGACAGGACCAACCGCAGTTCGTATATTGTCTTCCCAAATCTCGGCGACCGGAACGAAAAACGCCTTTGCCTTGCGGTCGGTCTTCTTCTTCGGGTTGCGTTCCTTCCAGTGCGTCAGGATGTCGGGGATGTCGTTGGCCTCGATTGGGTCGCGTTTGTCGTCCAGCGAAAATCCGTCGGCGTCCATGTCGTAGAACCAGACGTGGTCCGTGCCGCCCGAGTTGGTCTTAGCAAAAAATCAGAATTGCCGTCGAGACGCCCGCGTAGGGCTTGAACACGCCGGACGGCATCGAGATCACGCCGTCCAGCTTCTGATCATCCACGATCGAACGGCGGAGGTCCTGATGGGCGTTGCCCCAGCAGATTCGCCTGCGCCTCCCGCGCCGTGTGGATCTCGTCCAGCCGACGAGCGAACAGCAGGTACGTGATCTGCTCGATCACCGACAGCGGATTCGATACTCCGCCGGACCAAAACGCATCCCAGACCCGATCAACCTGCGACTTGATGGCTCCCGTGATCATCCGTTACCTCCGCTCCGTCACTGGTGAAAGCCTCACCCGCCGCTGACTAAGTAGCCCGCCCTATGTCGTTTGAGTAGCACGAAGGCAAGTCAGTACGCAGTAGGAAGGAAAATGGGGTCCAGCGACTGACCAAGAACCCTGCCTTCCGTGCTGGGCCGGTCTGCGGGGCACCGTCGAAAGGCAGGGAAGGACGGACACCCCACAGCCCGATTTCAGCCCAGTACGCGGCCGCGTACTGGACACCCAAGGGCGAAAGCCTATTCCTCGGAGGCACTCAAATCAACTGGGCTGGCGAGGACTATCGCCAAGACAGTCGCAATACGTTCCAGGTCAATGAGTTACGACAGGGGCAAGGAGCTTGCAGGCAGAATC
Organism: Planctomycetota bacterium; assembly: GCA_026692885.1. The sequence continues at coordinate 27,293 of JAPLNJ010000842.1, forward strand.
ACTTACGAAGGGCTGTCTGAGTCCCGAAGCGGTGCCGCGCTCGTCCTGGGGCACCGTGGGGTGGGTTGTCATCGACGTTGCGCCCCGTTGGCGTCGCCCACCGCGTCGCCCACCGCGTCGCCCACCGCCTCGCCCACCGCGTCGTCCACCGCGTCGTCCACCGCGTCGACCATCGCCCGATTGCCGGCCGTTGCAAACAGCGACTCCGCGAACCGTCAGCTTTTTGCATCAGTAGCCGCGGGGAACACCCAGAAACGTGGCCAAGAAACGAAAAAAGCCCGGAAAAACCGGGCTTTCTTGGAGGGGTGGCTGGAGGGGCTCGAACCCTCGACCCTCAGAGCCACAATTCAAGACTGAGCCATGTCCACCCGTGCGAAGTATGCAGCAAACACCGCAAAAACAAGGGTTTCCGCACTTCTCGCCCCTCTTGTGAATACTGCCGTTTCCGGCCAAAAACGCCCTTCCCGGTTGTACATACAACCGCAGTGGTCTAGCCAGTGGTGGGGAATTACCGAACCGTCGCCGCCTGGGTGATCGGCCACGGATCGGCCACGGGGTACGTCGCAGAACTCCGGCCAGGATGAAGGTGCCATGCGTCAGCACTCCCGCGAGCCAGGCGCGGCTCGATACTTTTCTGGACGGCTTCCGAGGGGTGACCGGTGGCCACGGTGGTGATCGGAAAACGGCAGCCGCGGCTCTGACGTTCGTGAGGCGAGACGTCAGAAACCGCGCCGCCGCCACTGAATCACTACGGCTGCAACAGCAGCTCCTGTAGCTCTTCCGACTCGCGAGCCAACCCGGCCGCTTCCTCTCGCAGCTTGGCCAGGCGGGCGGTCATTTCTCGGGTTCCCGCCTCAGCATGGCGAAGAACGCCCTGCGCGTTGGCTAATTGCTGGCGATACCCCACATTGCGGTCGCTCTGGGATTTCGGGTCATAATCCCCTTGGGCAGCAATCAGCGGTGTCAGTTGAGCAGTGGACACCCGCAAGTTCCCTTGATGTCGGGACAACTCCCGCTCGTTCGCCACGATTTCTTTGGTGACAGTCGCACGGCGGGATTCAAGTTGGTCTCGTCGCTTGGCCAAGTGTGGCCAGACGTCGTATTTCACCAGATCGCTAGCAGAACATTTTCCTGCCAGTTCTATGGAGTGCAACTCGGCGAGACGTTTGTCGGCCGCTGTGATCGTCGGACCAAACTGCTGGCTTGCTGCCAGATGTGCGGCTTTAAGACCCGCAACGGCCTGATCGTGCTCGTGCTGGACGGTCGGAATCTCCCTCGCGGCTTCTTCGCCCGCTGTCTTTATCGCGTAGCGCTTTCGTCGCTTCCGGTTTCGTTCAACCGCCTCTTCAAGGTCGGCCCAAGTCTTCCCGGCTCCTTCGATTGTCTCGTTGATCTCGTCGTTAGGGACGTCTTCCCCATCATTCAGACGGTCCACCAAACCGGGCAACAGGATCTCGCGTTCCCATTCCCGCCGCTCGGCTTCTTCTTTCGCAACCCTAAGCTTTTCGCTGATAGACACTGCAATCTCCCTTTCCCAAAAGCCCCGAAACCGGGAACGCCAAAACATTTCGGCACCCCCCCAAACGTGCTCACATTCATAAACCCAATAATATGGCGGATCGCTTGCCACCACTTCGGACAACGGCCGATCGGCGAACCGCTCGCACTCCGCAAGTAACGACTTGGCCAAGTAGCTCATCCGTGCAAGGCCATACGTCGGACCGTCGGCAACGTCGTCAACCGTCCCTTGCCACCCGCAGCGTTGTTTC
>JAPLNJ010000843.1 GCA_026692885.1 Planctomycetota bacterium
CCAAGCTTCGTTTGTTGGCCGCGCACGGCATGCAACCGCGGTACTACCACAGCGTGGTGGAGATCAACAGCCGGTTGGATACGATTCAGGCGGCCGTGCTAAATGTCAAACTCTCCCAGCTGGGCCAATGGACCAACGCCCGGCGGGCTAACGCCGCGCGTTATGTGGAGCGTCTCGCCGAGGAAGGCTTGGACCGGCATTTGACTTTGCCTCACGAAGCGGCTTCCCAGTTCCATGTGTGGAATCAGTTCACGATCCGCATTCCCGGCAAACAGCGAGATACGGTGCGTTCACGACTGGCACACATGGGCATCGGCACGGAAGTGTACTACCCGGTGCCGCTACACCTGCAGGAATGCTTCAGCTGCCTGGGCTACGAGCCGGGGAGCCTACCGGAGTCCGAACTCGCTGCGGGGGAAGTGCTGAGCCTACCGATCTTCCCCGAGTTGACGGCGGAAGAGCTGGAAACGGTGGTGCAGGGTCTCGCCCAAGCGCTGAGCTGCAAACGAGCCGCCGCATAGGACGCAGATTCGGATCAGGCCGCCGACCGGTCGTCGGGCTGCGGTCCGAGCGAGTCGCCCAACTGCCGTAGGAACTCCCGACGCTGCTTGGTCCATTGCTGTTGCAGTTCCCAAGACTGCCACCGTGGCTGATCCACGGCTCGCTCCCGCGTCGTCAAATGCCGGCCTTGCCGTTCGAGTTCCGCTTGGCGCCGACGGAACCAATCCTCCAGCGTCCGCCGTTGCATGAGCAATCCTCGCTCGGCCTGTTGCTGACGTTCCACGAGCGCAAGTTCGCGTTGCGTGGTGGCTTGGCACCGTTCCTCAAGTTCCGTGGCGAAACGTCGTTGCTCCTCTGCCAACTGACCCCGTTGCCCTTCCAGCGCCGTTTCGGCCTGCTGCTGGAGTGCGACCCGCGTGTGCAGTTGCGCTGCTAACTCGGCCGTCGTCCGTTGCTGACTGGCAATCGCCGCCTCGGCCGCGGCCACCTCCGCGGAGCGATTTGTCAGGCCCGCCGACTGCTGCTGCAGTGCTCGTTCTCGCTCGCCCAAGGCTTCTTCGCGGTCGCTGGCCCAGAGCCGAATCGCCCGCATCTCGTTTTCCAGCTCCAGACACCGGGCGTTGAGCTGAGCCTCCTGCCGGTCAAGCTCCCGCTGCCTGGTCTGCAGGTGCTCGGCCAATTGCTCTGCCTGAGTCTGCACTTGCGCGAGCACTCGTTCGCTGACCAATCCGGCGGCGGCCGCGATTTTGTCGGGCGAGGGTGGGCGAGGAACATTGGGAAGGCCGCCATCCGCACGCGGGGGGCCGTGGGCTTGGTCGATCCGAGTCATGATGCCAAGCGTTTTGTCCATCCGCATCCTCATTGGATTCGCGGCCTGCGTAAGCGGATCGCTCACACCAGACTTGATGCGACGTGAAGTTCAACAGACGACGCGACTGCGAAGAATTGGCCAATCTCTTCCATCGGCAAATGCGGAACAGTTTCTTGGGTACGGACCGTGGACACGTAAATATGGGTCGTCCGGATAGCGTGGGAAATAAGCCGCATTTGCGTCAACTGGGGGACTTGAGTAGATTTCCGTTTCTCACTCACCCTTGAAGGCTGCAACCCGCCGTGCGACAATTGTCGTTCGCGTCTGTCGGGAAGCGAGTTGTTCGTGGTACTGCCGGACACCGGTGGTCGGCAGGCGGGTCTTGAACAATCTGGAGTCGTCTGTATGAAGGTTGTGCCGTTAGGCGATAAGGTCGCGGTGAGACGCTTGGAAGCCGAGGAGACCACGGCGGGCGGAGTTATGCTCCCGGAAAGCGCTCGAGAGCAGATGCTGCAGGGGCGTGTGCTTTCGGTCGGCGATGGCCGCCTGTTGCCAGACGGCGTGCGAGCGCCCCATCAGGTGAATGAAGGTGATCGCGTACTGTTTGGGCAGTACACGGGAATCGAAGTGATTGTGGATAACGAACCGTTGTTGATCATGAACGAAGACGAGATTCTCGCCGTGCTCGATTAAAGAGATCCTCTTTGGGGAGTGAGTCATGCATTTGAAGTTGACGAATTGGGGTTTTGTTCTCGCAGTCTTCGGCTCAGTCGCGTGTGCCGTGCTGCCGGCAGTCGCCGCCGATGTCCCCCGGGATGGTCAGCGGCAATACGAACAGATGGTGTCGAAGGCCATCGACTACTTGGCGACCAAGGGTCAAGCCGACGACGGTTCCTACAGTGCCCAGGCGGGACCCGGTATCACGGCGTTGATCACGGCCTCGATCCTGCGCCACGGTCGCGCGCCGGATGACCCGCTGGTAGCCAAGAGTCTGAAGTACTTGGAGAAGTTCATCCAGCCCGACGGCGGCATCCACAAGCCGGATTCGTTGTACGGCAACTACGAGACCTGTCTGGCCATCCTGTGTTTCACGGAGGCCAATGTTGACGGACGGTACGCGAAGGTGCTGAAGCAAGCGGAAGCCTACGTCAAGCAGACTCAGTGGGACGAGGGGGAAGGCAGGAAGTCGTCCGATGTGGAGTACGGCGGTGCCGGCTACGGCAATAAGAAACGCCCGGACCTGTCGAACACCCAATTTCTGTTGGATGCCTTGAAGGCGACCGGGAATGATCAGAATAGCGACGCGGTAAAGCGTGCTTTGTTGTTTGTGTCCAGGTGCCAGAACTTGGAAACCGAGCACAATACCACGCCGTTCGCTGCCAAGAATCCCGATGGCGGCTTCTATTACACGCCGGCCGCCGGCGGAGACAGCATGGCAGGCAAGACCCCGGAAGGCGGTCTGCGCAGCTACGGTTCGATGACCTATGCCGGCCTGAAGAGCATGATTTACGCGGGTGTCAACCGCGACGATCCGCGGGTCAAGGCGGCCTTGAAATGGCTCCGCATGCACTATGACGTGAAGTCCAACCCCGGCCTGGGCGAATCGGGTCTGTATTACTATTACCAGACGTTCGCCAAGACGTTGGATGCGGTCGGGTCGGACGAATTCATCGACGCCGAGGGTGTCCAGCACGACTGGCGAGCCGAGTTGCGGGCCGAGTTGGCCGCTCGGCAACTGCCGGACGGCTCGTGGGTCAACCAGACTGACCGCTGGTACGAGGGCGATCCGAGTCTCGTGACCGGATACTCGTTGCTGGCCTTGGCCTATTGCCGGCCCAAGGGTTGAGCCCGGATGATTCCCGGTGATATCGCGTATGATCGTCACGATTGACGGCCCGGCGGGCGCGGGCAAGAGTACCGTTGCTAAGACCTTGGCCCGACGCTTGGGATTTCGCTTTCTGGATACGGGCGCGATGTACCGGGCCGTCGCGTTGGCCGGACTGCGGGCGGCGGTCGACTGGGACCGTCCGGAAGAACTGGTTGCCTTGGCGCGACGGATCAGCATCGGCTTCGTGGGAGAACGCGTCTGGCTGAACAGAGAGGACGTTAGCGACGCCATCCGCACCACCGAGATCACGGCCTTGATTCGTTATCCCGCGGATAATCCTGAGGTGCGGCGGTACTTGGTCGACCTGCAGCGCCAGTTTGCGGTCGATGACGACGTGGTGACGGAGGGACGGGATCAGGGCACGGTCGCGTTTCCCAATGCGGCCTGCAAGTTCTTCTTGACGGCCAGTCCCGAGGAACGAGCGCGGCGGCGGGTGCGAGATCTCCAACAGCGAGGCGAGAATCCCAGCTTGGCCGATGTCCTGGCACGCCAGAACCGACGAGATCAGGAAGATTTCACGCGTTCCGTGGGTGCCTTGCGCAAGGCGGAAGACGCACGCGAGATCCGGACCGACGGCATGTCTTGCGAAGTGGTGGTCGACCGCTTGGAAGAAATCGTCAAGCAACGCTTGGCGGAAATCAGGGAGCCTTGAACGCCTCTATGGCCCAGCGAACGCTTTTCCAGAGAACAGGTTACCAGTTCATCCGCGGATTGTTGAGGTTGGTTTCTGTCACCTGCTTTCGACTTCGCTGCGAAAGCCGGGAGCGAATCCCGGCCGAGGGCGGGGCGCTGGTTTGCTCGAATCACCAGAGTTACCTCGACCCTATCTTTGTGGGCGTCGTCTTCCAGCGGCGTCTGAATTACCTGGCGCGCAAGACGTTGTTCAAGTTCGGCCCATTTGGCTGGTTGCTCGGCTTCATAGACGTCATTCCCCTCGACCGTGACGGCTTCGGTCTGGGCGGTATCAAGGAGACGCTGACGCGGCTGAAACGTGGGGAGCTGGTGTTGGTGTTCCCGGAGGGCACGCGCACTGCCACGGGTGAAATGGCGCCGTTGAAGCCCGGTTTCGTCGCCTTGGCCAGGCGTAGCAAGACGGGCCTGCTTCCGGTCGGATTGGACGGCGCTTTCAAGGCCTGGCCACGCAGCGCTCGCTGGCCCCGGCCCGCCCAGGTGCACGTCTGCATCGGCGAAATGATTCCGCCAGAGCTGGTTGCCACCATGCTCGATGAAGTGTTGGTCGCGGAACTCGAACGGCGCATTCGGGCGTGTCAAGCCCAGGCGCGGATCGCCCGGCAGTGATTGCCCGGATGATTCATCGGTGCTCTCGTTCCCACGCTCTGCGTGGGAACGCCGATCCCGACGCTCCGCGTCCCAGACGAGCGACGCAGAGCGTCGAAAGCAGGGGTTCCCACGCAGAGCGTGGGAACCAGACCGACCAGACCTGTACTGGGCCGACTCGACCCATCCTCCCGAAAGCCCACCGCGTTCCGCGTCAGAAATCGTGGCCCAGTCGCCAGTGGAAGCGGGTGATGATTTCCCAGGCCTCCTGCGGAGTCTCGGCGTAGTCGATCAGCTCCAAGTGCTCATCCGCAACCACGCCCTCATCGGCCAGAAACTGGAAATCGACCACCTGCTCCCAATACTCCCGGCCGAACAGGATGATCGGGATTGTCTGCATCCGCTGCGTCTGGCGGAGCGTGAGGGCATCGAACAACTCGTCCAGTGTGCCGAAGCCGCCGGGGAACACCACCAGCGCCACCGCGCGCAGCAGGAAATGCATCTTGCGCAGAGCAAAATAGTGGAACCGGAAGCACAGTTCGGGGGTGATATACGAATTGGGCATCTGTTCGTCGGGCAGCGTGATGTTCAAGCCGATCGACTGTGCTCCAGCGTCAAACGCCCCGCGGTTGGCCGCTTCCATGATACCCGGCCCACCGCCGGTGATGACCACGCAGTCGCGGTGTTCCTGCGTTTGGCAGCTGCTGGACACCAAGCGGCCGAGCTCGCGCGCGGCGTCGTAGTAAGGGCTCTTCGCCAACACGCGTTCGGCCCGCTGGACGGCTCGCTGACACGCCAAGTCTTCCGGCATCGCGGCCAAGGCGGCTTGTGCTGCCTCCAGACGCTCGACGGCCTGCTGACGCTCGACAATCTGCGTCCCGCCAAACACGACGACGGTCGCATGGATGCCCTGCTGGGTAAACGCTAACTCCGGCTTGAGAAATTCCAGTTGCAGACGGACCGGCCGCAGTTCGTTGCGTTGCAGAAGCTCGGCGTCCGCTTCGGCCACGCGGTAACTCGGAGATGCCAGGATGGTCTGGCGACGGTCTTGATCTGGATCGTTCATGCGTTGCCTTCCGTTCGCTCGTCAATACGGAACTGATCATTGTCGGAACCGCCTCCCGTCTGTCAAGTATCAGCAGTCGTTGGAGTGCCGTTGGAGGTGCGCACGGTGTAGGTCAGCCTTTCCAGGCTGACGTCGGTTCGTGTCAGGC
>JAPLNJ010000844.1 GCA_026692885.1 Planctomycetota bacterium
TCGGTTCCTGCTGCGGAAGAAGTCGCTGGTCCACCTTGTCCTGATCGATCCCGCGACGTTTGCGATCACGCTGTACGACGACCAGGGACACGAGGTTCCCAAGCAGCGTCTTTCGGAAGGCGAAAAGCAGATCTTCGCCATCTCGGTCCTGTGGGGTCTCTCACGAGCATCGGCGCGCCCGCTGCCCGCGATCATCGACACGCCGATGGCCCGGCTGGACGAGAAGCACCGGGATCAGCTGGTGCAACGCTACTTCCCGCACGCCAGTCACCAAGTGCTGGTGCTGTCCACGGACACCGAGGTCGAACGGCATTATTTTCACGACCTGCAGCCGTACCTGGCGCGGGCTTATCACTTGGATTACGACGAGCAGAAGAAGATGACGGTGGCACGCGAAGGATATTTTTGGGACGAGTGACGGAGTGCGGAATGCGGAGTGCGGAGAGCGGAGAGGCGAGACCACGGACAACTGACAACGGACCACTGACAACTGACAACACCATGAGCATCAAACAGATTCGTTTATCGTCGCAGGCCAAGGAGCAGCTGATTCGGCTCAAGACGCGGACCGGCATCCCCCAGTGGAACATCCTGTGCCGTTGGGCCTTCTGCCTGTCCTTGCAGGAGCCGACCCCACCCACGCCGATCAACATTCCCGCAGACAGCAATGTCGAGCTGAGCTGGCCGGTGTTCGGCGGCGAGTACCACGAACTGTACCTGGCCTTGCTCAAGCAACGCTGCGTCCGCGACGGGATCGATACAGATCCCGACACGCTCAATCGCCAATTCCGCCTGCACCTGCACCGCGGCATCAGCTACTTGGCGACACCGAACAAGGTCCGCGGGATTGGGGATCTGGTGCGAATGGCGGTATAGGCCACTGCTGTGAATATCTCGGAACCCCTCGTTCCCAGGCTCCGCCTGGGAACGCACTGCATTGCCGGCTCTGCCGGCCTTCTTGCGAGGCGGAGCCTCGTAAGGCGAGCGGCAGGAAACAGCTTATCCAAGTAGGATGGTCTTCCCATACCGTCCCGATCGAGCCTGGAAAGACCGATCTACGGGTAAGCTATTTCCTGCCACTCGCCTAATCCGACTGCCTTAGTTTCGAAAACGACCCCGTCCAACTCGCCTGGACGGTGAGAGAAGTCTTATAAGCGAGATCGCGACCGACGTTCACGGCATTCCTCCCTTCCCCAGCCTGCCGCCTCCGGCGGCAGGCTGGGGAAGGGAGGAGTATTGCTGCGTTCGCGATCTCGCTCACAAGACTCCTTCACCGGCCGCGCAAGGCGGCAGGGGTCGAAGTTAGACAGTCGAACTAACCAGAGCGACTTACGGAATTTGGATGATGCAAAGATGTTCCTCCAAGCTCTGGAGGCTACCGCCTGGCGAGCGCAGGCGGAACCGACTCCAGAGCGCCGCTGCCACGTCAGTCAAGATTTGGACGACGAAGGGGGGCGAAGGACGCTGGTCGATTTGTCGGCGGGGGCCGCCAATTCGTGCGTTGCCATCGAGTTCCTGCTCCGAGTAGAATTGGGGCATGGAAAACATCGTCCGCAACGTCAAAGACATCGACACCGCCGATCGGCGGGCGCTCGAACACGTCATCGGCCAGCACTTGGCCGAGAACCAGCAGTTGGTCATCCACGTGGTGAACGTGGACGTGGTGCGCACGCGCCCGGTCACCAGCCCGAGCACCGTCGCCCTGCCTGAGTGGTGCAACGTCTACGAGGGGCTGTCAGACCAGGAAGTGTCTGCCCTAGAAAAAGTGGTCCTCATGCGTGCCGATCTGAGCCGCGATTCCGAGTAGCCGCATGGACCACGCGATCCTCGATACCGACATGCTGAACGAAGTGCTGAAGCAGAAGAACTCCCAAGTGCTTCTGCACGCCGCCGCCTACCTCCGGCAGCACGGCCAGTTCGTCCTGTCCAGCATGACCCGCTACGAACTCGTCCGTGGACTTAAAGAGAAGAACGCGAGTCACCAGCTTGCGCGATTTGCGACGTTCTGCCAGCAGTCGCTCGTCCTGCCGGTCACGGATTCGATCTTGGACCGGGCTGGCGACCTATGGGTCGCAGCTCGCCGCGGCGGATTCCCGGGACGCGACGCCGACTTGATCATCGCCGCCACGGCACTGGAGCACAGCCGTGTGCTTGTGACCGGAAACACGACTCACTTCGCGTGGATTCCCGGCCTCAAAGTGGCCGACTGGCGGAAGCCGTAATTGGGAGAACCTTTCGCTGGCCAGACTTGTCGTCGGCGGCCAGATAGGCGTCAACAAAAAAAGACTTCCGCGATCGGGGAGATCTCGGAAGTCTTGGCTGCGGGTGGTGGGGGGAATGAGTGGGCGAGCAGCTACTTCTTGGCCAGGGCCTCCATCACGCGGTTGGTGATTTCCCGGATCAGGGCTTCCTGGTCGGCCGTCGCCGCCTTCGCGGCCGCTTCGCGAGATTCTGGAGGTGGTGCGAAAGCCTTCCGCTCGACCCCGGCCTCCTTCCAGCTTTCGCGGAAGATGTCGTTCGCGCAGATGTCGCAGTTCTTGTATTCCTCGGTGTTACGCGGATCGGTGTAGCCCCATTCCTTCTTCAACTTGAGCAGTTCCTTTTCCTTGTCCTGCGTGAAGTAGCCGATACGGCCCAGTTGATGAGCCAGCAGCAGGATGCGGCAGTAGGCGTCTAAGATCTCGGTCCACCAGTAGGCCCGTTCCACGGTTTCACCGTAGCTGACCGTGCCGTGATTGGCCAGCAGGATGATGTTCGACTTGTGTACGAACGGGATGATTGTGTTGGCAAACGCCTGGCCGCCAGGGGTCTCGTACTTGGTGATCGGCACATCGCCCAGGAAGACCTCGACTTCGGGCAACGCACACTGCGGAATCGGCTCGCGGGCCACGGCAAAGGCGGTGGCATGCGGCGGATGGCAATGGACCACGCTCTTGATGTCCGCCCGCTGCTTGTAAATCTCCAGGTGCAACAGGGCTTCGCTGGAACGCTTCTTGCGGCCCGACAGTTGCTTGCCCGTCATGTCGACCGTGGAGATGTCTTCGGGCTCCAGGAACCCCTTGCAGTGCATCGTCGGCGTGCAGAGCACCTCGTTCTCGCTGATCCGCACCGTGATGTTGCCATCATTCGCGGCCGCAAATCCTTTGTTGTAGATCCGCCGACCAATTTCGCAGATCTCTTGCTTGACCTTGTGGGCATTCATCATCGGTTGGTTTCCTTGGGTTAAAGGTGTTTCGTAGACCGGGACTTGCCCCGACACAGCGTCAGGGTTGTCGTTCATGCAGTGGTGTTGCCGTGTCGGAGCAAGTCCTGGCCCACGAATCAAGATGCAGTTCGATATTGTCCAAAATGGCGGCGTTGTACGCGTCCACCGGTTTGATCTCGGGCCGAAATGGCATCGAGGCTTCCGGGCCTTCAGCCATGGCGACCTTGTCTCCCAGGCCGGCCCCCAGTTGATCCCACAGCACCAGTGGCTCGGCTGCGGGCTCTGTCTTCCCCTGCAAGTCGTCCAGCGACAACGGCACGACCAGCCTTAGCCGAGCTCCCACGAAGCTCGCATGGCTGCGACACAAAGTGACCGTTCCGATGACCTGGGCGATTCGCATTGACTCCCCTCACCTCACTCCTCTCCCCGGAGTACCGGGGCGAGGCAGCTATTTTTCGGCCGTGTCCAAGGCCGCCTGTAACTCCGTGGGACAATCGCAGACGCCCGCTTGCACGAACTCCCGGATCATCCGCCGTACCTGGAATACATTGTGGGCCGCGGGATCGACGACCAACAGGTTGGCGCCCATCGTCTGCGTGGCCTCGACCGCGGCGGCCGCACTCCAGCCCCAGGTGGCGCGCACGCCGCGCCGGCGGTTGGCCACACACACGGCTGCGGCCGGTCGATTCGTGAGCAGCACGGCACTGCGCCGCTGCCCGGCGATGGCCTGCGAGACTCTCTGCACGACCTCCGGCAAGCTGCTGCCCGTCACACAACTGACCTCGCCGAGATCGGCACAAACCGTCTTGATCAATACCGCTGGATCCTGCGTTCCGACCACGACACCGACCACTAAACCTGTGTCGGCAACCGGCGTCAAGGTGGTTGTTTCGTCACCTGCAAACCTGCGTCCGCGGCTTGCCGAATCGGGCGCCGGCGGGTTGGTGACGCCGCTGCGCACCAGTTCCACCTGCCGTTTTTTCAACTCGTCGCGAACGGCAGGCGTCACCAGCGAGCTGACGGGGACCAACACCCGTTTGACACCGTCCAGCCGCCCTTCCAGCAAGGCCAGCGTCACGACGCGATCGCGCAGCAGCAGGGCCTGGCTTCCGCCGCAGGGAGCAACCGCTTGCGCACCGCTCGCCGGAGCTGCGCTGCCAAGTCCGCGTGTGGCGCTGACCGGACAGTGCTGCTCGGTGGCGACGACCGCGGCCTGAGCTGACTGCAGCCGGTGCAGCACCTCGCGCACGATCCGTTCGATTTCAAACTGCAAGTCGGCCATCAATCGCGAATTCCTATGACCGTCCAACGTACCGGAGTGGCTTCGGTCTTGAGCAACTCCCGAGCGCGGCGTCCATCGCTGGTGATCAGCACCGTATCGCCGCGTCCCGCCCCGTGGCCGTCGACGACCAGCAGCGGTTCGCCGTCCGGCGTCTTGCCGTCCGCCAACCGTGGCTGAACGAGCAACAGCTTGCAGCCCTTCAGCGTCGGGTGCTTGACGGTCGCGTTCGCGGTTCCGATCACCAGTCCCAGTTGCATGTGGTCCCTGTCGGTCGGCCTTTCCAGGTCGATCTGGACGGTCTTGGAAGACCATCCTACATTGCGTTGGGTAAGCTATTTCCTGCCACTCGCCATTTTCGTCTGTCTTAGTTTCGAAAACGACCCCGTCCAGCTCGCCGGGACGGTGAGAGAAGTCTTGTAAGCGAGATCGCAACCGACGTTCACCGCCTTCCTCCCTTCCCCAGCCTGCCGCCGGAGGCGGCAGGGGTCGAAGTGAGACCTACGTCCGTTACGGTTTTCCCAAAATCCACAAGTCGTAAATCATCGAGCAGCGTCGCTCGCGGGTGAAAGTCAACGGCGTCGTAATCCCTTCGCCGGTCGGCCCGGCGATCGAGAACGAGCAGTAGCCTTCGCCACCCATGCCCAACCCGGCCATACACGGGCCGTTCTTGACAAACAGCGTCGTTTCCAGCGCGCGACCCATCCGGGTCATGTTGCGCACGTCGTGCGAATGGATGATGCTGGTGTGCTTGAAGCCGTGTTCGTAGTACTTGGCTTTGGCGACGGCTTCGTCGATGTCGCGGACGCGAACAAACGGGACGAACGGCATCATCTGCTCCACGGCGACGAACGGATTCGACTCGTCGGTCTCACCGAACAGCAGCGTCACGTCGTCGGAAACCGTGCGACCGGCCCCACGGGCTAAGACCGTCGCGTCTTGGCCGAGGAAGTCCTTGGCCGGCGCGTCATGTTGTTGATCGCCTTCGCCGACTTGGATCATCGCGTGGCGTGTCAGTTCCGCGATCTCCTTGCTGTTCAGCCGCACGGCGCCGGCGCGTTCCATAGCTTCCAGCATGCGGTCGAACACGGCCGCGACCACGAACACTTCCTTCTCCGCGATGCACAGCAGATTGTTGTCGTACGCGCCTCCCAGGATGATCGCTCTGGCCGCCCGATCCAAATCGGCCGTCTCGTCCACAACCACCGGTGGGTTGCCGGGGCCGGCCACAATCGCGCGCTTGCCGCTGTTCAAGGCCGCGCGGGCCACAGCGGCGCCACCGGTGACGCAGATCAGCCGGACGTCGCGGTGCTTGAAGATGATGTCGGCGCTTTCCAGCGTCGGCTCCGCGATCACGCAGACCAAATTGTCAATGCCCAGGTCGCGATAGATGGCTGCGTTGAACCGCCGCACACCCTCGGCCGCCACACGCTTGCCGCTCGGATGTGGATTCACGACCAAGGTGTTGCCGGCGGCGATCATGCTGACCGCATTCCCGGTGATCGTCGGCAGCGAGTGCGTGACCGGCGTGATCGCGCCGATGACGCCAAACGGAGCGTGCTCGATGACCGCCAGCCCGTGGTCTCCGCTGAAGCACTCGCTCCTGAGGAATTCCACGCCGGGCGCCCGCTCGCCAAGACTCTTGAGTTTCTCGATCTTGTGCTCCAAGCGTCCGATCTTAGTCTCTTCCATTTCCATCGTGCCCAGTTCCACGCACTGGTCGATCGAGATTCGACGGATGTGGTTGATGATCCGCTTGCGGTCTTCCAGACCGCACCCCCGCAGTTGTTCGTACGCATCACTGGCGGCCGCAATCGCCTCGTTGGCACAGGTGAAGACGCCATGGCGTCCGGCAAAGCTGCCGCCGCTGAGCGGCGGGATCTTGCCTACTTCGGCCAGGACTTGAGCGACAACGCTACGAATTAAGGCTTCGTCGACTTGCATGGTTAATCCTCGTCCGGCAGGGGTCGCCTGCCCGGTGATTCAGCGGGATGGTTCTGGTAGGCGGTGCCCACCGTACGGTTTTGTTTGTGGTTGGTGGGCAGAGCCCACCCTACTCGGAACTTTGCAATGGTTCTCGCGAATAGACGCAATGGGACTCGACATGGACCTGATCGACGATCCCGATGATCACGGTGTCGATCGGCAGGTTCTTGGTTTCCGGAGTCAGGCGGGCGCTGGAGCCTTGCGTGATCAGGACAAAATCGCCTTCACCCGCCCCCAGCATGTCGACAGTCACGAAGGTCCGCCCCGCCGTGACCAAGCTCTGACGATCGTTCGCTTCCAAGCGGTAAGGCTCGACAATCAGCAGCTTGTAGCCGACCATCGAGGCGGTTTTCTGTGTGGACACCAGGGAACCGGTGACTTTGGCAATGAACATCCCGGTTATCCTTCCAGTAGGGCTTGGGTTTGCCGGGCCACGATCAGTTCCTCGTTGGTCGGCATGATCCAAATTTGGGTGCGACTGTCCGCTGTACTGAGCTTGGCTTCTCCCTGGGCCGCCGCATTGGCTGCGTCGTCCAGGACGATTCCCAGTTCCTGCAGGCCAGCGCACACGGCCTTGCGCGTGGTCACGCGATTTTCGCCAATGCCGCCGGTGAACACGATGACGTCGGCGCCGCCCAACTCCACCAGCATCCCGCCCAGATATCGGCGGATCTCCGATTCATACACATCCAACGCCAGGCGGGCTCGCGCGTTTCCGGCTGTGGCCGCATCCTCCAGGTCGCGCAGGTCGCCACTCACGCCGCTCAATCCCAGCAGACCGCCCTGATTGCTTAGATCGGCCAGCACCTGGTCCAGCGACTTGCCGGTGGCCCGCATCAGCAGCGGCAAGGCAAACGGGTCGAAGTCGCCCACGCGGTTGTTGTGCGGCAGGCCCGACTGGGGGCTCAGGCCCATCGACGTCGCCACACTCTGCAGTCCGCGAATCGCACACAGGCTGCTCGAACCGCCCAGATGGCAGGAGATGACCCGCAGGTCGTTCCGGCCCAGCAACTGCGCGGTGCGGGTCGCGATGTAGCGATGGCTGGCCCCGTGGAACCCCCAGCGTTTCACCTGGTACTGCTCGGCCCACTCATACGGGATCCCGTAGTACCGCAGGCGGTCCGGGATTGTCGTATGAAAGCCGGTCTCGAACGCGGCGATCAGCGGGATCTCCGGCAGCTTCTGCGACAGCAGGCGCATGGCCGTGATGTAAGGCGGGTTGTGAGCCGGCGCCACGGCGTTCATTTCCTCCATCGCCGCCAGCACGTCCTCGGTGACGCGCTGCACACCGCTGATCCGTCCGCCGTGCACCGCTTTGAAGCCAATCGCTGCCACCTCCGCGGCCTGTTGCAGGCAACCGGTTTCCGGGTTCGTCAATTGCTCCAGGCACTGCCGCACCGCCACCGCGTGATCCGGTACGTGCGCCGTCAACTCCTGACGGCGACCGCCGATCTCGACCACGCAACGGCTCTGCGCAGAACCGACCCGTTCGATGCCGCCGCGCGCCAATTGACGCTCGTCGGCCATGTCGAACAGCCGGTACTTGAAACTCGTCGAACCGAGATTGGCTACCAGGATCTTCATGATCGGGACCTCCCTGCAAGTCAAGCTTCTGCCCTACGGCGAACACCGTCGACTGCGGGCGTTGTACGGAGACACAACCCGCCGAGTCGATTAGGCCCTCGCCGGACCCGCAGCTGCTGTGGGTGCCTCGCGGTTAGGACAGGAAGGCTTCCATCAGACCTTCGGCCGGACGCGGAATCACGTGGCTGCTGACCAACTCGCCCGAATGGCTCGCGGCCTGAGCACCCGCTTCCACGGCGGCCCGCACGCTGCCCACATCACCGCGGACAATCGAGGTCACCAACCCGCCGCCGATCCCCACGCGTTTGACGATCTCGACATTCGCCGCTTTGGCCATGGCATCGGTGGCTTCTACCAAGCCGATCAGGCCCTTCGTTTCTATTAATCCAATTGCTTGCATCGTTCGTGAATCCTTGTGCTGGAATGAATCCGTCAGGTTGGCCCTGACAAGCTGGTCTGCAAAACACGTTCAGGCACCGCGGCCCGCTGCAGGACGCAACGGCCACGTGCCGCACTCGCGGTTACTTCTACTTCTCGGTCGCGCGGATGATCGATGGCGGCAGCACGATGCCCAGGTCGTCGTGCGGACGCGGAATCACTTGCACGCTGACCACCTCGCCGATTCGGCTGGCGGCTGTGGCGCCGGCGTCCGTGGCCGCTTTGACAGCCGCGACGTCGCCCGTTACGAAAGCGGAAACCAACCCGCTGCCCACCTTGTCCCAGCCATGGAACTGCACGTTGGCAGCCTTCAACATCGCGTCGGTGGCTTCGATCAGACACACAAATCCTTTGGTCTCGATCATGCCCAACGCTTCCATCGCTTTTGCCATGTCACACGTTCTCCCGCTAAAGAAAGGAACCAGTTCTCGCGGTGGGCGGTGCCCACCCTACATTCGTCATGGTGGGCGATACCCACCCTTCCGCACACTACTTCTGACAGGCACACGGCACCTGCTTGAGCAACTCGACTTTCGTCGCCGCCTCCATGTTGCAAGCATTGCCTTCGTCCGTGTCGAGGTGCGCCTCCAGTTTGATCTTGTCGTCCGCGCGGACCAACAGATCCTCCAGCACGATCGTGCATTGCGGGGACTCGACCCGTAATTTCATCAAGTCGCCGTTTTTCACGCCGTAAGCTGCCGCGTCACGCCCGCTCATGTGCACGTGCCGCGCCGCCCGGATAACCCCAGATTTCAATTCCACCACGCCCTGGGGACCGACCAATACGCAACCCGGGCTGCCCGCGATCTGGCCGCTGTGCCGCACCGGAGCGTCGATTCCCAACGAGATCGAATCGGTAAAGGCCAGTTCCACTTGACTGTGCCCGCGCGTCGGGCCCAGCACGCGAACCGTGGGCAACATCCGCCGCCGCGGACCGACGACCATCACCGTCTCTTCGGCCGCGTAGAAACCGTCCTGATACAGCGGTTTCATGGGGGTCAGCTTGTGCCCCGGACCGAACAGGATTTCCACGTGTTCGTCGGTCAGATGCACGTGCCGAGCCGAAATGCTGACGACCAAATTCGGCACGTTCTGCGCCGGCGGCCCGTCGCCTTGGCCAGCTCGCTGCTGGCCGCCATCTCGCTGCAGGACGATTTGCCGGATGATGTTCTCAATCACGCTACGATCAAGGGTCGGAGCCAGAGTCATATTAGTTATTTTCGTTGTGGTTGTCGTTCGGTGTGATGGGCGGTGTCAGCGGGGACTCGCCACACGTCTCTTCGCTGGCCAGCACCAGCCGCACGCCGGCGTCGGTCAAGCGTGTTCGCCACTTCTGTCCAATCTCGTTATCGGTGACCATGATGTCGACGTCGCCGAGCTCGCACAGCCGCGCCAAGCTGGTGCGGCCGAACTTGGTGCTGTCCGCCAAAACGATCACCTCGTCGGCCGCCTTCATCATGGCCCGCTCGGTTTCCACCAGCAACAAGTTGCTGTTGTAGTAGCCCAGTTCGTTGATGCCCGCGGCGCTCAGCACGGCGCGGCGCACGTTCAATTCGCTGAGCATCTGGACGGCATACGGTCCCAGCGAGACCCCCGTGCGACTGTGCACGTAACCGCCGACCAGCACCAAATCCACGTTTTCGCGGGCACTGAACAACATGGCCACAGGCAGGGAATTCGTGACGATCTGCAGCGGCTTGTCGACCAGCACCCGCGCCAACTCGTACGTCGTGCTGCCGCCGTCCAGCAGCACCGTGTCGCCATCCTCGATCAGCTGGCCGGCGGCGGCCGCAATCTGCCGTTTCTTGTCCCACTCGACCGCCTGCCGCACGTCAAAGTGAGGCAACTTCGGGGAAGGTCCGGTATAGAACGCGCCGCCATGCGTGCGCCGCGTCACACCCGCTTCCTCTAAGTAATCCAGGTCACGCCGAACGGTAGACTCCGAAACCTTCAACTCCGATGCCAACTCGGGCAGCGACGCGAACCCACGGAGCCGCACCAGCTCCATGACTCGACTGCGACGCTCCTCCGCCAGCATCTGCGAGGCCATCCCGTCCCTCCACGGCTGTGAAGAAATGTGCGAACACGATTCACGGTACGGTGGGCCAAGTACTCGCGGCCCACCAATTCTAAAGAAACGGCCTTACTTTCGATGGTGGGCCGCGAGTACTTGGCCCACCCTACGATTTTTTCACAGCCTCTCCACGCGACACATCTCGACCGCCCACCGTGGCGCGAATCAAGCGTAGCCCGCTCCGCCGCTCCGCTCGGCCGTGAGTTGACCGAAGAAAAACCGTTAACAACGTACAAAAATATGAGCGAAGCCTGGGTAGAAATCAATCACCACTTCGAATTATTTTGCGAGAATGTGAAGGAATAAATTCCTGGCATGACTGCTTTCTTTCAGTTCTCGCGATGCAATGTCTTTAATCTATTCAGGTTGCATAGAATAGTGCGATCAGGAAGACCTTATCGACAGCCTATGTGTCCTGCTTTAAGAATCCGGAAAGGCCCGTTGTAACCGGACCAAGGCTGCTTGCATGGCTGCTTGCACGTACCGACTTGCCTCCGGATAATCCGGACTGCGCGAAACCCCATCCTCGAACCTGGAGGTCCCACCATGCAGCGTGCAACGTTCGTTTTGGCCAGTCTTCTCGCGGCCGTGATGATCGTCGCTCCGGCGACTGGCGCCGAGAACAGGATTAAGGTTCTGATTGTCGGCGGGCAGAACAATCATGACTGGGCCAAGTCGACGCCGTTCATGAAAGGCGTGCTCGACAAGTCGGGACACTTCGAAACCACGGTCTGCAACACACCCTCGGCCAAAGCGCCGGCCGACGAGTGGAATGTATGGCAACCCAAGTTCAAGGACTTCGATTGCGTGGTCTTGGACTACAACGGCCAGATGTGGCCGGAGCCGATGAAGCAGGCGCTGGTCGCCTACATCCGAGACGGCGGCGGCGCGGTGGTCATCCACGCGGCCAATAATTCCTTTGGCGGCTGGAAAGAATACGAACAGATGGTCGGCCTGCTGTGGCGCGGCAAAGACTTCGGCACCAGCCTGTACCTGGACGATGCCGGCCAGGTCGTGCGTGAAGCACCCGGCCAGGGCCGCGGCATGGGGCACGGCGGCCAGTACGACTGGGCCATGACCACGCGCGACACCGAGCACCCGATCACCCAAGGCATGCCGCGACACTGGCTGCACAAGCACGACGAGTTGTACCATGGCCAGCGCGGCCCGGCCGAGCGGGTGCACATCCTGGTGAGCGCTTATTCGGACCCGGCGCCCGGCCGCGGCGGCACGGGCAAGCACGAGCCCATCGTTTGGTGGATTCCTTACGGCCAGGGCAAGGTGGTCACCAATCTCATGGGCCACGTCGGCGGACTGGACTGCCTGAAGTGCATCGGTTTCCAGGTCCTCCTTTGCCGCTCCTGCGAATGGGCCGCGACCGGCCAATGCAGCACGCCCATTCCGGCCAACTTCCCGAAAGCGGACGCGACGAGTCTCGAAGAATAGACGGATGATTCATGTAGGGCGAGCGGAAGGAAACAACTTACCCAACCCGATGTAGGATGGTCTTCCCGTAAGACGGCCCTCCGAGGCCGTCCACTGCGTCCCACAGGTTGGTTTACCAGACGGCCTCGGAGGGCCGTCCTACGGGTAAGTTATTTCCTGCCGCTCGCCTAGGGTGCAGCAAGCTCGCCCAAGCTCTCGGTGCATTGTCGCCAGCGGCCAGCGGCGATTCTCAAGGTGCAACATTGGCCAACGCTTGACGAGCACCGATGCACCAGGTTAAATCGCTGGCTCGATGCACCCTACGAACTGAATTGCCCTGATGGGCAGCCTGGAAAGGACACAAACCATGCGACTTTGGGCTCCGACAAGAAATAGCTCCCTCGCCCCGGTACTCCGGGGAGAGGGCCGAGGTGAGGGGCAGAAAAGCAAATGCCGACATTGTTTCTTGGCCGGTCCCTGGGCTCCGCTGCTGTGGACGCTGCTCGCCGCAACAACCGTCTCGGCCGGGGAAACGTGGCCAGAGTTGCGAGGACCAACGGGAGACGGACAGTCCGACGCGACGGGGTTACCGCTCACGTGGAGCGAGACCGAGAACGTGACTTGGAAAACGCCGATTCACGATCGCGGCTGGTCGTCGCCCGTGATCTGGCACGATCAGATTTGGCTGACCACCGCCACGGCCGACGGTCAGCAGATGTTCGCCGTCTGCGTCGACCGGGCGACCGGCAAGATCCTCCATGACGTGCGGGTGTTCGACACGGAGCAGCTCGATCCCATCGCGGCCGTCAACAGCTACGCCTCACCCACCGCGGCCATCGAAGCCGGTCGAGTTTACGCGCACTACGGCACCTACGGCACTGCCTGCCTCGATACGCAAGCCGGGCGCGTGCTGTGGACCCGCCGCGACCTGAAGTGCGACCACCATGAAGGTCCCGGATCTTCGCCGATCCTGTTCGAGAACCTGCTGATCTTTCACGTCGACGGCCGGGACGTGCAGTACGTCGTGGCCCTGGACAAAGTCACTGGCAAGACGGTCTGGAAGACGGACCGTTCGATCGATTACAGCAAGTACCCTGCCAATACGCGCAAGAGCTTCTGCACGCCGACCGTGATCGAATCCGGCGGGCGGGTGCAGTTGGTCAGCCCCGCGGCCAAGGCGGTGTTCGGCTACGACCCTCGCACCGGGCAGGAGTTGTGGAAGGTCCGTTACAATGGCTGGTCGATGGTGCCGCGCCCCCTGTTTGGACACGGTCTGGTGTATGTCATCACCGACTACGAGCGTCCCGAACTCTGGGCTATCCGCTCCGATGGCCAGGGCGATGTCACGGACACCCACGTGGCCTGGGCTCTGCGGCAGGGTGTCGCGGCGAAACCGTCGCTGCTCTTGATGGGGGATCTGCTGTCGATGGTTACCGACGAGGGGATCGCGGTCGGCATCGAGGCAAAAACGGGCGAGCTGATTGGCAAGGAGCGGCTGCGGGGGACCTTCTCGGCCTCGCCGATCTACGCCGCCGGACGGATGTACTGCTTTAATCAAGACTCTGTGACGACGGTGTTCGAGCCGGGCCGACCAGGCAAAGTTCTGGCGGTAAATGCCTTGAACGGCGAGCAACTGATGGCGACCCCGGCCGTGGCTGGCAAGGCCCTGTTTGTCCGCACCCACACGCATCTGTACCGTATCGAGTTGCCACGCTAGTCCTTCAACAAGCGAACCTTGGAGTGCGGTGACTTGTCACCGCTTTCTTCTGCTGGCGTTTCCGCCTTTTCTTTGTGCGGTACGTCCGGCGAGAAGTCGCGTGAACGTGGGGCTCGAGAGAGAGGATCGCGCCGGACGATGCGTAGTGTCCCCCCTAATCTTTCACCCTGATCTTTCACCCTAATCTAACTCCGACTGTACGGGAATGGTCGGGTGAGATGATGGGTGTGTGGTGATAGATTAGGTGGACCGGTACTGCTTCCAGTTGCTTGTTCCGGCCTACAGTAGCTCTGTCCCGCATGACGTGGCGAACCGCGGGTGGGGTGGATCAATCGGGAGTTTTCTTCAGGTACGGCGAATGCTCGCGCCAATAGCGCAGCCACTCCGCCATGATCGCGCCTGCGAGGTCGCCCTTGGCCTGGTTCTCTTCGATCGTCGCGCCCCAGTAGAAGCTGATCCACCCATCCACGTGCTTGCGCGAGCCCTCGATGAAGGCCCCCGTTTCCTCCAGCCCAGCTGCGAGTGGGAAGATCTCCTCGATCACCAGCGGTTTGCCCACCTCGTACACGGCCAGCGCTTCCAGCGAGCCTGCCAGCTCCCCCTTTTTCGGATAGAAATGCACGCTGGCAAAATCGAGCGGCCCGCCCACCTCCGGCGCATAGAACAACGGCTTGGCCCCTTTGAACACCTGGGCCCAGGGAATCACACCCACCGTAAGCATGTGCCGCTGGTCGATCTCGCGAATAGCGCCCGTCAGCTGCTTGACCCAATCCCGCGCGACCTCGATTCGTGTCCGCCCGGCAAGGTCTAGCGCGATGCGCTGGACGAAGTACTTGCCGGCGAATTCGCCTGCCAGCCACGCGGTTTCCGGTTTTTCTCCCGGCAGGATCGGCTCGTTCATCAGGTCGTAGCAGAAAACGGCGGGACGGTCCTGGCACACTCCGGCCACGGCTCGCCAGAACCTGGCTTGCACGTCCCACCGCGCCGCTTCGTCCAAGGTATCGTACCAGGCGGGCACATCCGGCTTGTGATAACAGCCCAGCCCCGTCAGATCCAGATACAGGCCGGTGCGTTCCGCCAATTCCACTAACTCACCCAGCCGCACGAGGTTGGCGGCATGGGGTTGCTCGGCGGTGTCCATGAACTTCGCCAGCTGCAGGTGCACGCGCACCACATTCGCTCCGAGCGCCTTGATCTCTGCGAAATCCGCCGCTACCTTCGGCCATTCCTGATGCCAGTAATCCTCGATCAGCCGGCCCTGCTCGTCGTGATCGTAGTTCACGCCCCACATCACGATGCGCTGGCCCGTCGCTGCGCCGACGAAATGCGTTCCGTCCTGGCTCACCCGGATCCACTCCAGCCCCTGAGCTGGGGCCTCGGCCCGTGCCTCCTCGCGGCGATCCGCTGCGTCCGTTCGAGCGGCCACCGTCGCCAACAGCATTCCCAGAACCGCCCTGCTGATCATCGCCATGTGCGCAAGCCTTTCATGCAACTTCAAAGACCGCGGCCCACCCACTCGGAGTGGCCGCCAGCAATGTCCTGAAGCCGGAAGGGCTATTTGAAAGGATCATCGGCTGCTTTATCGGCTGCTCCAGCGGCTGCCCCAGCGCCATCTGCGCCGAACGGATCCATCGCGCCTCCCGCGTCATCCTTCGCGTCATCCTTCGCGTCATCCTTCGCGTCGTCTTTGGCATCGTCTTTGGCGTCGTCTTTGGCGTCGTCTTTGGCCGGGGCAGCATCGCCGAACGGGTCGGCGCCGCCGGCTCCGAACGGATCCTCGGGCTTGCCGGCGTCAGCTGGCTTTGCGCCACCCGCGGCAGCCGGTTGCTTGTTCGGTTTGGCTTCGGCCGGTTTGCCCTTGGGCGGTTTCGTCGCTGGATCCTCTTCCCCGGCTTCCTCAGCGGCGGCTTCAGCCTTCTTGACTTCGTCGGGATCGATGACACCTGCATGCACCAGCGGCCAGACCCGGTTCGTCTCGCGCAGACACATGAGCAAGCCGGTTTTCGTACCCAGGTAAATCCGATCCGTTTGTAGATTCGTGTAGAACAGATCCAACAACTGCGTGGCCAGGGAGCCGATTCGGCCGCCGGTCTTGGCGTCGACGATGATCAGCCGGCCTGAGTCACCCAGGCAATACACGCGATCCTGGCTGGCCGCAAGGAAGCTCTTGAAGCCCGACGAGATCCATTTCGACTGCCCGGTCTGGAGCTCGATGCAGAATAGACTCCCCTTGTCGGTAACGACGTACAGGTTTTCGCCAACTGGAACGGGGGTATTGCTGATGGCTTCCCCGGTCGAAAACACCCAGGTCTCGCTGCCGGACATTTCATGGAGGCAGTACACATAGCCGTCAATGGAAGCGACGAAGATGTAGTTGGGTACGAAATAAGACGCCTGGCAGACAATCGCGTCCTTCGCCTCTAAGCGATACCGCAGTCCTTTCTTGCTGGCGCGAGCGGCGTACAGGAAGCCGCGATCGGTCGGCCAGGCCACGACCTCGGCCGTGGTGATAGGCTGCACGAGGGTGCGCCCGTTGGATTTGTAGATCTCGGGGAGCGTGCGGGTTTCCTTGATGGTGTAGAGTTCCACATTGCCGCTGATCATCGGCACCACCACATAGTCTTTGGTGATCGCGGCCCCCGCCCCCGGCACACCTTTGACCCGCCGTTTCCAGATGATTTCGCCGGTTTTTCGCTTGAGCAGATACAGATCCGAGCCGTTCAGAATGGCGAGGTAGGGTTCGCTCGCGGCCGGGCACTCGGTGGGATGGTCACGATTGCCGATGACATCGGCCCAGCGCGTCGCGCCCGTCTCGGCGTTGATCGCATGCACGATCGCCCGATCCGACGTGGCGTACAGCGAGGTTTCCGGGATCAGCACCTTCTGGACTTTCCCTTCCAGTTTCCGCTCCTTGAGTTCTGCGACGAATTCTTCGGCCTCTCGCTTGGCACCCTCTTTCCCCAGGACTTTGCCGAAGCGATCCAGATCATGTTCCGAGAACGTCCGTCGGCGGCTATCGTACTGCACGTCAAACACGGTGATGATGTCCGCCACGCTGACGTAGGCGGTCAGATTCGTGACGCGCCCGCGAGTCGGATCCAGTTCGACCTGCGTGACCCAGGCCCGTTCCAGACCGAAGCGGCGCGCTTCGTTCTCCGAAACCAAGCCCTCGACATTGCGTTGCCCCCAAGCCGTGGCTACCGACAGTACGCACCAACACGACGCGATCAGGAAGGCGATGGTTCGGGACATGGCGGTTATCCGTAAGTTATGGACTGCGCAAGATCTGCCGGGTCGAGGCTACGCTAAGTGTAAGCGCCTGCTACCAAGCTGTCAAAATTGCTTTCGGCAAACGGAGCGGTTCAAGTCGAGCCGGACTTGGAACCCCGTCGCAGCTGCGTAGCAGGTTGCGAAGAAGCTAGGGATTCGATTGATTTTCGCGGCCGTTTGTGGATCTCGGTTGCAGAAGGGGCTCCGCACAGATCCTGTCCAACCGCTTTGTTCATGGGACGACAGGAACGGGTCTGAAGAAGACGGCCTTGATCAACTGGCCGTATCGCAGCGGTTCAAGCCGATTTCGAGTTCGGGGTAGTTCATTGTCGATCCTCCAGTCCGTGCCGATTCGGTGCGGGATCCCAAGGCTTCCAGCGGCCCCGCTGGCCGAATTCACAAGTTCTTGAAGGGCGTATTCCCCGGCCCTCTGCGTCTGTCGCGTCTCTGCGGTGTCCTTTCTCGCCCGGGCTGGAGAGGCTGCAGACCGCTGGACCCACCCCAGAGGCGCGACAGACGCAGAGAGATCGTCGGGGTCAACCGCGATAGCTATTTTCGATGGCTGGCGTTCAGCCGTGATCCTACCATTCTTCGTTCTTCGGCAGAACGGCAAGTCACAAGTTCGTCACGGAGGCTGGGGCGTGAATTGCCGGGCCCACACCTCATCCTGCGGCGTCAGCGGCGGGTCGGGAGCCCCGTCGTAGATGTACGTCTGATAGTGGGCCTTGTCGTAGATGTCGTGCAGCGCTTCCTGGAGATCCAGTTGTGCATCCGGGTCGGGGGCGCGCAGCGGAATGGGAACCAGCGGCAGCCGATCACTCAACCGCAGCGGCCAAATGCCGACGCGGGGCCGCTGTTCGCAACGGCTGACCAGCACGCAGTAGTCGCAGGCCGGCCAATCTTCCACCGGCGGGCGTCGGCCGCCGCGCAACAAGTCGATCTCCACGAAATGGGCCGCGCTGGCCAAGACCTCATGGCGTTTGGCCAAGTATTGGTCGCGATCAGCTCCCGGCCGTTTATTGGCAGGGCTGAGCAATTCGATCAGGGTCACCAACTGGCGGTTCCGGCGATCGCGGATTTCGACGAACGCCAGGCGTTCCACATCCACGGCCGGCAGATAGCCTTCCGCCGGCGCTTCGAGCACCCCAGTAGCGGTCTGTCTTTCGGCGGCGGACCTGCCGCGACCAACGGTGATGTCCGCGCGGCCCAAGAACCGCCGTTGCTCGGCCGACAGCTCGTGGATGTAAATGTGCTCGTCGATCTTGACGATGTAGCGGGGATCGACCTGCGCCGCGATCCGTTCGGCTACCAGCGGCAGGAAGCGTTCGTGAAAGTCATGCCAGGCATCCTCTTGCTCCAGATACGGATTCATTCCCGGAAACGGTGACGGCATGGCGCGTGCTCCCAATGACGAGATCCGGTGTTGCCGCAGGCCATCCCCGCGGGGCCGACGAACGGTACGCCGATGTGTCGTACGTAACCGCTGGCCATTCTACTCCATCTCCGCAGCTCAGATAACCCGCCGCGCGCGTCGCATGCCGACACCGTCCCGTTGCTGGGAGAACAGCCAGTCGTCGTCGGCCGACGTGCTGCGGTTCGTCTCAGGGTCGCCAGCGGATTGCCATCGGAACGTTGACGGTGGCTCGGAAACGCGAGATACTGGGGCGACTTTGTTTCCGCTCCTGGTCCAGCCGGGAATTGTCGTCCAGCCGCGGAATCGCTGTCCAACCGGCGTAAGCCGCTGGGCCTGGACAGGTAATGGATCGTCCCTCCCTTCGGCAGCGAGACAGCACCATGGTCTCTAGTGCATCGTTCGTGGGGTATGAATCTGGAAGTGATTTATCCCGTCGGTGGCTTCTTAGGAACGGCCGAAGAATAGCTTCGGCGTTTGCTGTTCGGCCCCTCACGCCCACCCTCTTTAGGGAGTACCGAGGCGAGGGAGTTTTTTCTCGGCCGATCCTGAGAATGACTCCCTTGCTTCTCGCCGTCGCTGCGATCGTGCTGTCGGCCTGCCCCACACGGCTGGGCCACTGCGCCGATTCCCACCGTCTGCCCAACTTCCTGATCATCTTCATGGACGATATGGGCTATGCCGACATCGGCCCGTTCGGCGCTCAAGGTTACCAGACGCCTAATCTCGATCGCCTGGCCAAGGAAGGCCGCAGGTTCACCGACTTCTACGCCACCCAGGCCGTCTGCTCGGCCTCGCGAGCCGGCCTGATGACCGGTTGCTACAACGTTCGCGTCGGCATCCACGGAGCTTTGGCCCATCAGGCGAACCACGGCCTCGGTGCCCAGGAGATGAGCCTGGCGGACGTCGTAAAACAGAAAGGCTACGCCACCGCCTGCTACGGCAAGTGGCACCTGGGGCATCACCCCAAGTTCCTGCCCACCAGCCACGGTTTCGATGAGTTCTTCGGCCTGCCCTACTCGAACGACATGTGGCCGTTGCATCCGACGGCCGGCAAGAACTTCCCCGATTTGCCGCTGTTGGAAGGGACTCGCGTGGTGATTCCGCGGATGAGTGACGAAGACCAGAATCAGCTTACGACCCAGTACACCGAACGGGCCGTACGGTTTATCGAGAAGAACCAAGACCGGCCGTTCCTGCTGTACCTCGCGCATACGATGGTCCACGTGCCGCTGCATGTGTCGGACAAGTTTCGTGGCAAGAGCCAGCGCGGTTTGTTCGGTGACGTGATGCTGGAGGTCGATTGGTCGGTGGGGCAAATCCTGGACTCGCTACGCCAGCACCAGCTCGATCGCGACACGCTGGTGATCTTCACGTCCGACAACGGGCCGTGGCTCAGCTACGGCGAGCACGCCGGCTCGGCAGGCCCGCTGCGCGAGGGCAAGGGTACCATGTTTGACGGGGGTTGCCGCGAACCGACCGTGATGTGGTGGCCGGGGAAAATCCCGGCCGGCAGCGTCTGCCAGACGCCCGCCATGACCATCGACATCCTGCCGACGATCGCGCAGTTGGCGGGGGCGAAATTGCCGAACCATCCGATCGACGGCAAGAACATCTGGCCTTTGCTGGCGGGTCAGCCGGGAGCGGAGAGTCCTCACGAAGCGTATTACTTTTACTGGGGCCAGCAACTGCAGGCGGTCCGCAGGGGGAAATGGAAGCTGCATTTCCCGCACGCCTACCAGACGCTGGCCGGCCAGCCAGGTGGACGCGATGGGCGCCCGGTGCCCTACGAACAGGCCCAGCTCGAGCTGGCTTTGTTCGATCTGGAAAACGATCTGGGCGAGACTACGAACGTCGCCGACCAACATCCTGACGTCGTGGCGCAGATCAAGGCGTTGGCCGACCGCATGCGGGCCGAACTGGGTGACTCGGCGACCAAGCAGAAGGGGGCCGGTGTGCGCGAGTCCGGCCGGCTGGAACCCGGCGACTTGCGGTTCGAATGGAAGCCGGGGCAGGCCCTGCAGGTCGAGGCGAAGTAAGCGGCCGGCGTATCAATAACTATTCTGTAACCAAGGATTAGTACTATATCGCAATGGATGGAGCCATGCGCACGTCCGTCTTCCAACTCCGGGATATCTTGAACGCCTTCCGCAAGAACGAAGTGCTGACAAAGGAGGAACTGCTCCGGGCAACCCAGTGCTCTGGGATGACCGCTTGGAGAT
>JAPLNJ010000845.1 GCA_026692885.1 Planctomycetota bacterium
GTGCTAAGAAAATCCAAATGCCACGCAACACCTACGCGGAACTCCACGCTAGGATCATTCGCACGGTCCACCACAAAGTCTAGGCCCCTCCGCTTCGCGCCAACGCTAGCACCTTCAGGACATATGTAGTACAACGAGCCCGCAGGGAGAGGTGACGGTGGCGTGACAACTCTGACGTTCTATATCCACTACAGTCTCTCCGCTTTCCGCCATTTTCATCAGCCCACCCTCAGGCCGCATCCTGAGCCGTCGTCACGCCGGTCAACTGGTCGACTGTACGCTGCAGCAGCTTGAGTTGTTTCTTGAGTTCTGGCAACCGCAGTTGCGCGGCCACGATCATCATCTGCTGCCGCTCCGGCGTGGCCGGGATGCCCACATAGGTCGCGCCGGCCGGGATGTCGTTCATCACGCCCGCCTTCGCGCCCAGCGTAGCTCGATCGCCGATATGCACATGGTCGCGGACCCCCACTTGGCCCGCCATGACCACATAATCACCCGTCGAGGTGCTGCCCGCGACGCCCACCTGCGAGCAGATGATGTTGTGCTTGCCAATCCGACAGTTGTGCGCAATCATCACTTGGTTATCGAGCTTGGTGCCATCCCCGATCACGGTCGAGCCATAGGTGCCGCGGTCGACGGTCGTACAGGCGCCGATCTCGACATCTGCGCCGATCTCCACGTTGCCCAGTTGCGCCGACAGGCGGTGCCGCCCCTCGACGGTCGTGTACCCGAAGCCGTAAGCACCGATTACCGCGCCGGCGTGAATCAACGTCCGAGCTCCGACGACGGTGTTTTCGTAGAGCACCACGTTGGGAAACAGGATGACCTGTTCGCCGAGCGTACAGTCGGCCATGATTTGCACGCCGGAATGAATCGTGCTGCCCGCGCCGATCTTCACGCGGTCCCCGATCACGGCCTGCGCATGGATGGTGACCCCCGGGCCGATCTGGGCTGTGGGGCTGATGATCGCGGCGGCACTGACCCCGACGCGCTGGTCCGCGCGGCGCGGCCGAAACATCGAGACCACTTTGGCAAACGCGGCGTGTACGTCAGGGACCGTGACGTAGGAGATTTGATCGGGACTGAAGTCCGGCGGGGTCAGTACGGCGGAGGCCGGCGACTTGTCCAGTTTGGCCGCCAGCTTGGCACTCTCGGCGAACGTGATGTCGCCGGGATGCGCGTCACGGATCGTATCGGCGCCCGTGATCGGCAAGTCGCCATCGCCGTGGAGTTCTCCGTCGACCAAACGCGCGAGATCGCCTAATGTGATCGTCATGGAACGGAATCCTTTCCTGCACAAATACCGACCGTCGCGGTTGCCTGCCGTCCGTCAGAAATCTGTGTCAACTGACATAGGTCGAGTCCTTGGGGCCGCGATATACTACCCCAGACTGGCCTGCGTGAACAATATGAATTGCCCGCAGCGCAAGCAGATTGCCCGGTGGGGCTGCTAGCACCCGACTGGTTTTGAGCACATCCGCGGGCAGAATGGGATTTAGCGTTGTCGCACGAGTGGGGTCGGGTGTTCGGAAATTCATTTTTCGCGGGCCAGGTGCTTTCCATGATCACAGTCGTTTGGCCGCGAAAAATGAATTTCTGAACACCCGACCCCTAGCTTCAAGGTGAATATGTCTCCCGCATCACGAGTTTGTCAATCGCCGATTCCGCCACCCACATCCGAAGCTCAGCCGGCTGCGGAAATCAACGGGGTGCGAGTCGCCGTCCCGGTATCAGCGCGTGTGCGTCACGTGCTGCTGCCGTGGTTCGTGCCGTTGCTGTTGCTGGTGGCCATCACGGCCCTGTTTCGGCTGACGTCGGCCGACTTGGCGGTCTCCCGCCTGTTTTATGGCGGCGCCGAAGTCGGCTGGACTTACAGCAACACCCAGGTCTATCGTGGGATCGGCTACCTATACGCCTATGGACCCTGGCCGGGCGTGGCGTTAGGAGTTGGCGGGCTGATCGTCGGTCTGCTGAGCTACCGCTGGCGGCTGCTGCAGTCGTGGCGCAGGGCCGGATTTTTTCTGGTCGCGATGTTGGCCGTCGGCCCCGGACTCATGATCAATAGCGTCGTCAAACCCTGGTTCCAGCGTCCCCGCCCCCGCCACACGATTCCGTTCGGCGGCGTCCAACCCTTCCTGTATGTAGGAGAGCGCGCGGCGGCCGAAGCGCCGGATACGGTCGGCAAATCCTTTCCCAGTGGCCACGCCTCCGCCGGATTCATGCTGCTGGCCCCGGCGTTCTTGCTCACTCGGCGGCATCCCCGTGGGGCGATCGCGTTTCTGCTGTTGGGATTGACTTGGGGTTGCGTGCTGGGCCTCGGTCGCGTGGCCCAAGGTGATCACTTTGCCAGCGACGTGTTGTGGTCGGGAGGCATCGTCTATCTCAGCGGTCTCGTGCTCAGCCAGCTGTTCCAACTCGCCACGCAGGTTTCGCCACCGCCGTGTCTGGCCGGGTCGGACGGGGGCCGCACAATGGCTGCGAGTGGTGGCGAGCCAGCGGGGGAGGAGGGGGTCTCCCCGCAATCACGGAGGAAGGGCCACCGCCGTCAAGCCGCTTGACCGTACCCGGAGGAGACTGCTGAAATACGTGTAGGGTGGGCTGTGCCCACCACAACTGCGTGTGCCTGGTGAGCACAACCCACCCGACACCTTGTGCAAGCAGTGTTGGCCGATGTGACTTTTTCAGCAGCCTCCTGAGGCGGCCGAGCCGCGACTCCAGCCGAAATCCAATTTATGGGCATCCTCCAACGGTACGTGATTCTGGAAACATTGAAGCTCTTCAGTGTAACGGCCGTGATCACGCTGTTGCTGATGACGCTGGGCGGAGGCGTGCGAGAGGGCCTCCGAAACGGCTTGCCGCCCCATCTCATGCTACGCGGCATGCCCTACCTGATTCCGGAAATGCTCCAGTTTACGTTCCCCGGCTGCGCTTTGTTTGCGGTGTGTAGCCTGTTCGGTCGGATGACGGCGGCCAACGAGATGCTGGCGGTCAAGTCGCTGGGCATCCATCCGCTGAAGGTGATCTGGCCGGTGCTGATTCTGTCCTATTTCTTGAGTATCGTCACCTTCGAGGTTCACGACTTGTGTGCTGTTTGGGCTCGACCCGGGTTGCGACGCCTGCTGACGGAATCCTTGGACGAGATTGCCTATGGCGTGTTGCGGACCAGCGGCGCATTCACTCGGCAGGGCTTATCCATCATCGTCAGGGGAGTCCGTGACGACGTGTTGCTGCAGCCGTTGATCACCTACGACCCCGGCAATGGCAAGCCGCTGGTGACGCTGACGGCTCAGGAAGCAAAACTGGTCGCGAATGCGGATACGGGCACCCTGCGTTTGGAGTGCCGCAACGGAGAGTTGGAGGTCTCCGGGACTGGCCGGCTCAGTTTTCCCGACGAATTCGCCCACGAACTGCTGTTGGATCCCCCGGTGCCTGACCCAGACAATCATCTGCGGCCGTCGGAGTTGAGGTGCGGCGTCATTCCCCAACAAATCCGCCGCGAGCAGCGACTCCTGGGCCAATTGGAACGTGACTTGGAGACGGCCCGGCGTCAAGGGGCGGCACCGAACGCCGATCTGTCCAAGCAGGCCGAAGAGCGTCGCTCACGGCTATTTCGCTTGCAGGCCGAGATCTCACGTCGACTGGCCAGCGGTTTCGCCTGCTCGTGTTTTGTCTTGCTGGGCCTGCCGGTGGCGATCTGGAGCCGTTCATCCGATGTGACGTCTGTGTTCTTCTTGTGTTTCCTGCCGATCCTCCTGCTGTTCTACCCGCTGTTTGTTGTCGGCGAGAATCTGGCGCGCGCCGGCGTCTGGCCGTATTGCTCGGTCTGGTTGGCCGATGCCGTGTTGTCGATCATCGGAGTGGGGTTGCTGTGGAGGGTCCTGCGTCGCTAGCAGGCCAGAGGATGATCCGCTATGAATCTCGTTGTGAAGGCTGAGCACGCATCCGACCCGCGGAACGGAGACTGCCAGAAGCACGGCGTTGTGCGAGCAGCCGTCCGATGCTGGCGGGCTGGGACCGCCTTTCCCAGAGGACAAATCGCCGCGCTCGTCGGCGCGTGGCTCGTCGGAAAACTCTGCTACGCCAGTGCGCGGCAGCTGGTACCCGATGAAGCCTGCTACTGGGTTTGGTCGCGGCACCTCGACTGGAGCTACTTTGACCATCCTCCGATGGTCGCCTACTTGATCCGGATCGGCACGGCTATCTGCGGAGAAACCGAACTGGGGGTTCGGGCCATGGCGGTGGTATCGTGCGCCGTGGTGGTACTGATCCTGGCCTACGCGGCCCGGCGCCTGGTGTCCGATCCGCGATTGGTCCTGCTCACCGTCCTGATCCTCCTCCTCGCTCCACCCCTGATGGTGGCTGGTACGATCATGACGCCGGACACGCCGACCATCTTGTTCCAGACGGCTGCACTGGCCTGCGCGCTGACGATCCTCCGGCGTCCCGCCGATAACCCGTGTCGCAGCCTGTGGCTGTGGGGGGGTGTGATGCTGGGCTTGGCCCTAGTTTCCAAGTACACCGCCGTCCTGACCGCCGTCGCGATCTTCGGGACCATGCTCACGTGTCCCCAGGGCAGGCAGCATTTAAGGCGACCGTGGCCGTGGCTCGCCGTGCTGGTCGCCTTGCTCATCTTTGCGCCCGTGATCTACTGGAACTACCTCCACGAATGGCCCTCCTTTCGCTTTCAATTACAACGCGGCGGTTGGGAGAGCGATTGGCTGCGGCGCGTCCGCTTGGTGTTCGAGTACCTCGGCGGGCAGGTTGCCAGTTTCGCGGGCGTGCTGTCCGCGGTGGGCGTGGTCTGTATGGTCGCGGCCGGCAGGCGTTATCGGCAGTTGCCCCCGGTGGATCGCCTCTTGCTCTGGGCCAGCTGCACGCCACTGGTGTTTTTCTTCGCTGCCGCGTTCAAGAACCGCGTCGAGATGAACTGGCCGTCGTTTGCGTATCTGCCGCTCACCTTACTCATTGTCTCGACGCACGAGCGCACCAGGAGAGCCACTCTAACCAAGTGGACCCGCCGCGGATTGATCGTGGCGGCCTGCTGCAGCGTGTTGATCCATGTGCCGGAAGTCTTCCACCCGTTTACAGACCGGCCGCTACCGACGGACCGGCTGTTTGGCTGGCGCGAATCGGCTGCACAATTCCACGCGCGAATGCAGCAGTTCGCCAACGGCCAAGCCACCCTGCTGACCAACGGCCATCAAGACGCAGCGGTGCTCAATTTCTACCTCCCAGGCCAGCCGACGGTCTGGTCGATGAACTACGGCAGCACTCGTCCTAATGCCTACAATTTCTGGGAGGGCCGGCCGGATTTGTCCGAGCTTTCCGCGGTCGTGTACGTGGGCCAGCCCGTCGAACAGCTCACCGCGCGATTCGACGACGTCCGCACCGAAGAATGGCCCACCATCGTGGCGGGCAGGATGCTGCGGTCATGGGAAGTGGTTTTCGCCAGCCAGCCGAAGCCGGGCGCGCGGCAGGCCAGCCGCCACGTTCTTCAGAACCGGCCCAGCCACGCTGCGGTGACCCTGGGGCCACATCTCCCCCCGACGGACTGATTCCGGATCCTGACTTCGCTGCTGGATCTGGGTGCTGCGCGCAGCTGCCTAGCCTGGCAGTCCAGAGCCTGACAGCAGCAGGAGCGACTCGCCACTACGAAGTCGCACCAGCACGGCTCTGGAGAGCCATGTTACTTACGCACCAGCACGGCTCTGGAGAGCCATGCTACTTGACTGCCGCCGCGTTCGCGTTAGAACACGTCGAGGATGAACTGGTGCCCCGAGTGATAGCGATTTCCGGATGGATAGGCGTTGTACCACTTCTTGTTGTAAACAGGGATCCGCATTTCCGGCGGATACCGATACATCATGTTCTCACTGCTGCGGTAGTACTCGTTGCCCCAGAAGTTCTGCGGATAGAACACATAGGGGTAGTGGTAGAACCGCTCCCAATCCCGATTCCCATACGCGCCGCCCCACACTCGCCCGTAAGCCATTTCCTCGGCCGAGACGTTAGCAGGCGAAAGGCACAGGTACAGCAGCGCGGCACTCAGCAATGCCAACAGCGTGCGACGAATCATCGAGCATCCCCCCAAGTGTCGCCAGATGATCAAACAGGACAGCATCGCACGACGCGGTGCCGCCTACAAGGTAAACATCGGCTGACCGTTCCTAGCGGCATTAACCGAATATCCGTTAGCACCAAACGGTTTCTTGGTCCTGGTGCGTAAAGAATGAGATTTTACGGTTCCGCAGTGCCGGGCCCCAGGCAGGGCTCAGACGTACAGAATTCAAAATTAGCGGACAAACCACACTGACTTGGCAAAGTCGCCAAACCGCCAATTTTGAATTCTGTACGTCTGAGCCCTCGCGGCAAGCCCCGTCCAGGCGACAACATTAAACCTCATTCTTGCCACTCGCACCGTAAGAAACCGTTTGGTGCTAGAATCAGTAGGGCGGTCCCAAGCGTAAGGATACCATGACATTCTCAGTTCCTGAACTCACCGAAAACATTGACCGAGCGATGGCCGCGGATCGCTATCGTCTGCGTCAGCAGCTGCGCCGGTTGCCACAAGCTCGTCCTGACCGAAAGTCGTTCGATCAGCAACTGGGCCGCTTGCTGCGGGACTTGAATCGCTCCGTGGCACTTCGTCAGCAACGGCAAGAGGCGGTGCCTCGGGTCACCTTC
The DNA here is from genome assembly GCA_026692885.1 of Planctomycetota bacterium. The sequence goes on from JAPLNJ010000845.1 coordinate 6,685, forward strand.
GACCCGTCACTCCCGATCACGGAAAAACTGGCGGACATCGGCACGGCCCTCCGCGAACACCAGGTCGTGATCGTGTGCGGCGAGACCGGTTCGGGCAAATCCACCCAACTGCCGAAACTTTGCCTGCAGCTGGGACGCGGCATCGAGGGGCTGATTGGCCACACCCAACCGCGGCGCATCGCGGCCCGGGCGATCGCGGCGCGCGTCGCCGAAGAACTTGGTTCACCGCTGGGCCGCGACGTGGGCTTCAAGGTCCGCTTCACCGATGCCACCCAGCCGGTGACCTATATCAAGCTTATGACGGACGGTATCCTGCTGGCCGAAACACAGCAGGACCGGTTCCTGGACCAGTACGATACACTGATCGTCGACGAGGCCCACGAGCGGTCCTTGAACATCGACTTCCTGTTGGGGTATCTGAAGCGTCTGCTGCCGAAGCGGCGCGACCTAAGACTGATCATTACCTCGGCCACGATCGACGCGGAGCGGTTCGCCGACCATTTCCGAACTGCCGCCGACGGTCCGCCAGCGCCGATCATCCAGGTCTCCGGCCGTTTGTATCCGATCGAGATGCGTTATCGCCCGCTGCCCGCGGCCGACGACGAGACGACGGAACCCGATGGCTGGCAGGCCCTGGCCGATGCCGTCGAAGAACTCGCGCGACTCGGGCGGGGCGACATGTTGGTCTTCCTGCCGACCGAACGCGACATACTCGAGGCGGCCAAGGTGTTGCGGGGCCGCCAGATTTCCGGTGCGGGCGGCCGCACGGAAATCCTGCCGCTGTACGCCCGGCTCTCCGTCCAGGAACAGAACAAGGTATTCCAGACGCACGCGCACCGCCGCATCGTGTTGGCGACCAACGTTGCCGAGTCGTCATTGACGGTGCCCGGCATCCGCTTCGTCGTGGACACCGGCACGGCGCGAATCAGCCGTTACTCACCGCGCCGCAAGGTGCAGCGGTTGCCGATCGAAGCCATTTCCCAGGCGTCGGCCGACCAGCGTGCCGGCCGTTGCGGCCGGATCGGACCGGGCATCTGCGTGCGGTTGTACAGCGAGGAGGACTATCTGCTCCGCGAACGGTTCACGACGCCGGAAATCCGCCGCGCGAATCTGGCCGCGGTGATCCTGCAGGCCATGGCGTTCAAGCTGGGTGCGATCGAGGAATTTCCCTTCCTGGATCCGCCCAAGGCGGACGCGATTCGCGACGGCTACAAGACGTTGTTCGAGTTGGGGGCCATCGACGACCGGGGCGTGCTGACCGAAATCGGCCGCCGGCTGGCCCGCCTGCCCGTGGATCCCCGCATCGGCCGGATGATTCTGGCGGCAGACCAAGAGCACTGCCTGCACGAGGTGCTGATTATCGCGGCCGTCCTGGAAGTGCGCGACCCCCGCGACCGGCCGCCGGCCAAGCAGGCAGCCGCTGATGAATGTCATGCCCAATTCAAGGACCCTTCTTCGGATTTTCTCAGCCACCTGAAGCTGTGGGACTTCTATCACAGTCTGCGCGAAAAACTGTCCCGCAGCCAGCTCGACAAAGCCTGCCGCCAGAACTTCCTATCCCACGTCCGCATCCGCGAATGGCTCGACGTCCACCGCCAACTCCGGCAGTTGGTGGACGAGGCGGGCATGAAACAGGGGCCGCGACATAACGACTACGCCGCCATTCACAAGGCCTTGCTGCGCGGCTTGCTGTCCAATGTGGCGTTGCGCACGGACACGTACGAATACACCGTGGCCGGCGGAGCCAAGTTTCAGCTCTGGCCCGGTTCCGGGGTGATGGACCAGAAGCCGCAGTGGCTCATCGCCGGCGAACTGGTCGAGACGACCCGCAATTACGCGCGCACGGTGGCTCGTATCGAGCCGAAGTGGATCGAACCGGCCGCGCAGCATCTACTCGCTCGATCGTACAGCGAGCCGCACTGGAGCCGGCGCGCCGCGGCGGTGCTGGCCTACGAAAAAGTCTCCTTGGAAACCCTGACGGTGGTAGCTCGCCGCCGCGTACCCTATGGCCCGGTCGACCCGCTCGCCGCGCGGGCCATGTTCCTGCAACACGGCTTGGTCGAGGGGCAATACCAGACGCGCGCGGCGTGCTTGGCACACAACGAGCGACTGCTCAAGGAGCTGGAAACCTTGGCCGCCAAGTCGCGTCGCAGCGATTTGTTTGTCGCGACCCAGACATGCTTGGATTTCTACGACGCCCGCGTGCCGACTGACGTGGTCGACGGAGCCACGTTCGACCGCTGGCGGCGTCAGGCCGAACACGACAATCCGCGGCTCTTGTGGATGACTCGCGCCGACCTATTGGGCGAGCAGATCCAGGACGAGGAGGCCGCCAAGTATCCGGCCACCTTGCCCGTCGGCCCGCTGCCGCTGCCCCTGGAGTACCGCTTCGAACCCGGCAACGCCGACGATGGGATTACCGTGATCGTCCCGCAGGCGGCCCTTGCTCAGCTGTCGCCAGCTCTGTTGGGCTGGCTCGTGCCGGGGCTTTTGGAAGAGAAAACAGTGGCCCTGATCCGTGTGTTGCCCAAAGCGATCCGGCGCAATCTCGTGCCCGCCCCGGATACGGCCCGCCAAACGGTCGCCGAACTCCGTTTCGGTGACGGGCCGTTCCTGGAGGCCGTGGCCAAAGTTTTCCAACGGTTAAGCGGCGAGACCGTATTGCCGCGCGATTTCCAATTGGACAAGCTGCCCGCGCACCTGCAAATGAACATTCGCGTGGTCGACGACCAGGGCCGGATTCTGATGAGCGGACGAGATCTGGAGCAACTCCGCCGCGCCTTGCGCGTCGAGGAGGCGGCCGCCTTCGCCGCCAGCGAACATCCGGAATGGCAACGCGACGGGATCCGTGCCTGGGATTTCGAGGAACTGCCGGAGCAGGTGTGCTGGCAGCGACGGGGCTTGTTGGTGACCGGCTACCCGGCGCTGGTGGATCAAGGCCAAGCTGTCTCGCTGCGACTGGCGGACAGCCCGGTAAAGGCGGACTGGCAGACGCGTCGCGGGTTGCGGCGGTTGTGTTGTCTGTCGGAACGCGACGAGCTCCGCGCGCAGCTCGCCTGGTTGCCGAACCTGGAGCGGTTGGAACTGCTCGCGTGCCGGCTCGCCAGCGGCGCGGCCCTGGAACAGCAGTTGGCCGAGTTGCTGGCCGAGCGGGCCTTTCTGGACGTCGCCGAGTTGCCGCGGAACGCCGCCGCTTTTCGGCGGTTCCTGGACCGGGGCCGCGCGCGGATTGGCTTGGCCGTGCAGGACCTCACCCAGCTGCTGCTGCCGTTGCTCGAAGCCTATCAGCAGGCCAGTCTGACGCTGGAGGACCTGCGCCGCTCGCGCTGGGAATACGCGGCCGGGGATCTGCAGGTCCAGTTGGCCCACTTGACGATCAAGGGCTTCCTGGCGGACACGCCCTGGCTTTGGCTGCGGCATTATCCACGTTACTTCCGCGCCATCACCCTGCGTGTGGATAAGCTGACCCACGGAGCACAGGCCCGCGATCAGCAAAACACCGAGGTCGTGGGGACGTTCTGGCAGGCTTATCTGCAGCGTGCGGAGGAGCATCGCACGCAAGGCGTCTACGATCCCGAGTTGATCCAGTTCCGCTGGATGCTGGAGGAGTTCCGCGTGTCGTTGTTCGCCCAGGAGTTGGGAACTTCGCTCGCCGTTTCCGACAAGCGTCTGGAAAAGCAGTGGGCCAAAGTGCAGACGTAGGCGACACGGTGACGGTCCACCAACCCGCGGCTCCTCCCAAGATGTTCAACGACCAAGAGACGCTGCTCGGTGGTTCCACCCTGCCCGGTCTGGAAATCGCCGTGGCGGATATTTTCGGGTAGCGATGCGGGTGCTTACGGCAACAACTCGCGCGCCGGAATACGGGCGATTTCCCGCTCCTCGATCACGAACGGCACCAATTCGTCCCCGGAGTAGTTCTGCTGCTCGCCATACGCCGGAACACCTTCGGCGTGGGACGGTTGGGTGTAAACCTCAACGACCGCCTCGGTGAGATTGATGATCCAGTACTGCGGGATTCCCGCTCGGGCATAAAGACGGCGTTTGGCGCGGTCACGGCCCAGGGAAGACTCAGCCACCTCGATGACGAGTGCCACGTCCTGCGGTCTCGGATGAGCTGAGACGTAATCGCGTGTCTTCCCGCGAACAATCGCCAAATCGGGTTCGGGTTCACTGTCGCCGGTGGTCACCGCCATCTGGCCCCGGACATGCCAGCCGTCCGGCAGGTACTTCCTAAGCAGGTCGTGCTCTGTCGCCACGGTGCTATCATGGATTGGCTTGCGGTTCATTTTGGTGACGATCCATCCTTCGAGGAGCTCGACTTGATCTTCTTCGGTCAACACGCCCGCTTCGCCCATCTGGTGGTATTCCTCCACCGTGAAGCGAGTGGAGAAAACCGGCAGATCCGAGCATTCCTCGTACGGTTGAGTGACGATACTCATCTCATTGATTTCCTGTGTGCAGGAGTCCATCCCACGCGTTGTCGGGTATCTATCTTTCTACAGCGTGCCTTACGGCAGCAACTCGCGCGCCGGAATACGGGCGATTTCCCGCTCCTCGATCACGAACGGCACCAATTCGTCCCCGGAGTAGTTCTGCTGCTCGTCATACGCCGGAACACCTTCGGCATGGGATGGCTGGGTGTAAACCTCCACGACCGCCTCGGTGAGATTGATGATCCAGTAGCCGGGGATGCCCGCCCGGGCGTACAGCCGGCGTTTGTTTCGATCGCGGTCCAAGGATGTCTCGGCTACCTCCACAACCAGGGCGACGTCTCGGGGCAGAGGATGTTTCGTGAGGTAGTTCCGCTCCGACCCCATGACGACTGCTAGATCTGGTTCAGGCTCGCTGTCGTTGGTGGTCACCGCCGATTGAACCCGTACGTGCCACCCTTCTGGCAGGACCGCTGCCAGGGCTCTTCTGATCACCGCCACCATGCCGTCGTGAATGGGCTTGCGAATCATCTTGCGTACGATCCATCCTTCCAAGAGCTCGACTTGATCTTCTTCGGTCAACACGCCCGCTTCGCCCATCCGGTGGTATTCCTCCACCGTGAAGCGGCGCACAGGGAAAACCGGCAGCTCCAAGCATTGCTCGTACGGTTGAGTAGCGATACTCATCTCATTGATTTCCTGTGTGCTAGAAACCATGTGCCTCGATTTCCGCTCTAGGATGGCGGAAAGATAGCTTCGGCATTTGCTGTTCTGCCCCTCACCCAACGCCGTTAAGGATTCTTTTTCGGTAAATTGGGCTTTTCAGGATAGCTGGAAAATGAAATAGGCCAGACTCCCCCATACATCTGACACGCGTCAGAAAGGAGTCTGGCCATGAGTGCGAGCAAGGAT
>JAPLNJ010000846.1 GCA_026692885.1 Planctomycetota bacterium
ACGCCGGTGAGGCTCGTCGGGGTGGCCGTGGTCGACAGGCCCGGCTGCCCGCTCACCACACTGGACGTGTCGCCGTTCACGAAGCCGGTGATCGTCGAGAGAAGGGAGGGGTTGGCCGCCCCGTAGATCCGGCTCGGATCCGGGGCGGTCACGGTCAACGCGGCCTTGTTGACGGTGAGGTTCACGCCGGCCGTGGCCGTGCTGTAGTCCACCGTATCCGTCGGGGTGAACGTCACCGACAGCGGCCGCACACCGGCGTGCAGCACCGTCCCCGGCGTGACGTTGTAGCTGTACGTCCCGGCCACGCCGGCGCTGGCGTTCAACTGCGTGCTGCTCGCAGCGGTGCCGTACGTAATTGCCGCCGGCGCACTCCAGGTGATCGTCGGCGTCACCGTGTCCACGCTCTGCGTGAAACTCGCAGCGGTGCTGCCGGTGAAGTTCCCGTCCCCGCTGTAGATGGCCAGGACGGAGTGGCTGCCGGCGGCTAGCGTCGCCGTGCTGTAGGCCGCAGCGCCGTTGGTCACCGCCACCGCCGGACCGGCGTTGCTGCCGTCGATCTGGAACTGCACCGTGCCCGTCGGATCGCTCCCGCTGGACGGTGTGACCGTCGCCGTGAACGTCACCGCTTGGCTGAAGGACGGCGAGGCGTTGCTGGTCGTCACGACCACGGTGGTGGCGGCCTTCGTGACCGTCAGGCTTCCTGGTACCAGGGAGAACGTGTAGTCATTGGCCGCCAGAGTGTTGGCCGTGATGCTGATCGGGTACACGCCGGTGAGGCTCGTCGAAGTGGCCCCGGTCGACAGGCCCGGCTGTCCGCTGACCACGCGGGACGTGTCGCCGTTCACGAAGCCGGTGATCGTCGAGAGAAGGGAGGGGTTGGCCGCCCCGTAGGCCCGGTTCCAATCCGGGGCGGTCACGGTCAACGCGGCCTTGTTGACGGTGAGGTTCACGCCGGCCGTGGCCGTGCTGTAGTCCGTCGTATCCGTCGGGGTGAACGTCACCGACAGCGTCAGCACACCGGCGTGCAGCACCGTCCCCGACGTGACGCTGTAGCTGTACGTCCCAGCCACGCCGGCGCTGGCGTTCAACTGCGTGCTGCTCAGGGCGGTGCCGTAAGCAATCGCCACCGGCGCGCTCCAGGTGATCGTCGGCGTCACCGTGCCCACGCTCTGCGTGAAACTCGCAGCGGTGCTGCCGGTGAAGTTCCCGTCCCCGCTGTAGACGGCCACGACGGTGTGGCTGCCGGCGACCAGCGTCGCCGTGCTGTACGCCGCCGCGCCGTCGGTCACCGCCACTGGCAAACCGGCGTTGCTGCCGTCGATTTGGAACTGCACGGTGCCCGTGGGGCCACTCCCGCTGGACGGCGTGACCGTTGCCGTGAACGTCACCGACTGACCGTAGGAAGCGGAAGCGTTGCTGGTCGTCAGGACCACGGTCGTGGAAACTTGGCTGACTGGGGTCACATCGACTGTGATGGTTCCCGTACCACCAATTCCAGTGCCCACGGTGTAGGAAAACTCTTCCGTGCCCACGAAACCGGGCTCGGACGCGTAGTAGATCTCTCGGTTCGCCAAAAGGACGCTACCCCCGCGGTTCGGTTGACCGACGGCGAGAATGCTCACGATCGCGCCATCGTTTCCAGGGACAACGACGCCACTTAGGACGTCAAGGATGATTCCTTTCGTATCTTCAGGAACCGCAAAGAAGACGTTGGGTGCCAGGACAGTGGGATCATCCAAGTAGCTAATTACCGCCAGAACATCCAGGGGCGTGCGCTGACCGTCGCCGTTAACGTCGTCGAAAAAAGGGCCGACAAGTTGATCGGTAGAACCCTGGGCGGGACCAACACCAATCCAGTTGATTGCACAGATGAGCCTCAACGCGTCCAGTGCCGTAACCCGGCCGTCGCCATTTACATCGAGCCGATTCACGGGATTCCAGCTACCGGATCCCATTGGAGCGGGAATTGGTTTAGCGGTGCTGAGCTCGCCTTGGGACACAGCTGCGAACGAACTGCCGCCGAAACCGCTTTCCCCTTCGCCCAAGGTTTGTCCCAGAGCCTGCCCATCGCCCAGCGCGTCATGCACGCTGTCGACGGCTGTGACGTTTTCCAAAAGGCGGGGTGATGATGCAACGCGATGCGATGTCCCGTCAAGACAAACCAATTCATTCACGGCGTGCTCGACGTCGGGCTCGGACGCCACGAAACCGCGGCTTAGCAGTTGCCGTGGCTCCAATCCCTCGAACTCAAGATGTCGCTGACGGAGTTGCGGCCGGTTACGGCGCTGTCGTCCTGAATTAGCGTCTGTCCATGTCATGGCGTGTACTTCTCTCGAAGTTGAGCACTAGGAATCTGCATCTTCCCAATTAGCCAAATAGATCCTTTATACTTCGCGACTTCACACAGAGCGTGCCAGCGCCCAGTATTGCCCAATCTTGAACCCAGCAGAGCGTCCGAGGGAGATTCGCCGACTCTTACCTCTTACGCTAGTACTTTGCTCCTGTGACTACAAGCTACGTGATTAGTAGATTTTTCCATTTAAACGTCAATTTTCGGCTCGGACACAAAATGGAAAACATAGGTAAACTGGGTTCGATGCGAATACTACGGCGAGGTCACTTCGGAGAACCGCAGATTACACGCTTGGTTGATGATTTTGGACTAGGGGATAGGGGATCGCACGCGGCTACTTGTCAACGAGTACGACAGCAACGGGCCATGACTTGCCGCAGAAGCTCTGGAGGGCCGCCTCGTCGACTTGTTGTTCCTCCGGCGAACGAGATCTGGGAGTTGCTTGGCGTGCCGTCGACCAGGACGTAGTGTGGCGCGAAGAGCGATTTGAGTTTGCGTTTGGCATCATTCCTGGCTTTCGTCATGAGGTCGTCGTTATGGTTCTCGTCGAGGCCGTTGAAGCGGCTGGTGATGATCGATTTGAGAGCGTCGAGAAGGTCGCCAATTATGGTGAGGAGGGGAAGAACGAAAATGAAAATCCGGCGATGATCTGCGGCGCACGCCGATGGCCGGATTAGTTGTGGATGTCACCGGAGACCAAGCAATCGGCGTGCCGTTCGAACGCCCCCTGCGGCGTCGCTTGGTGTAGCCATTGATAGTCCGTCTTCCGTTGGACTCGCCCCCCTTAAGAAACCATTCGGGGAAAAGACGTCCGTGTCCGAGCCAGCTGCCGTCCGGCGTGACGATGGAGCAGGGGAGTCGCTGGTTCAAGTGCGGGGACATTGATAACATTCCACCTGGCCCGCTTCATGCACCCGTTCGACCTGTTGGTGTATTACGAGCAAGGGAATCCTCGCCGATTCGCGGTGCCCGATGCCTTCGTGGCCAAGGGACTCGCTCCCAGGATCCGCCGGGTGTACAAGACTTGCGGGCTGCAGCGCGCCAAGCGGCTGAAGCCGAATTGGCCCGCCTGCGTGAAGAACTGGCGCGGCGGGCCGCTCAGTGACCACGGACCAGGTAGGTTGGGCTTTCCAGCCCGACGTGAGAACCGCTGATGAACGCTGATGACTTACGACTCCGCGACTTTCCGACTCTTGGACTTTGTGCCCCTGACCCCTGACCATGCGGAACACCAGCGGTGGCGCAACCTGCTTTCCTGCATCGAGACAATGATCTACCATGATCGGAACGAGAACGAACATGGCAGGTCGCAAGAAATGCTTGAACAATCGATGTAGAACGAAGAATAGAATATCCCCTGTTTCGCCGGAGGTGTTGTCATGACGTCCGGACTACTGGAGTCGAGAACTATGGGTCGCGTGCTCACCGCAGCCACGATTGAGAACGTCAAGGATCTGTGGGCGGTGGAACAGGGCCTGCGTCGTGCGGAGGACATGCGGCGCCTGGTGGTGATGGATGCCTTGGTGGACACCGGGGCCACGTTGCTCTCGTTACCGACCCGGCTGATTCAGCAACTGGGTTTGCGCAAAATGTTCACGAAGCGGGTGACCAGCAGCCTCGGAGTGGCCGAAGCCGGCGTGTATGAACCTGTGCGGCTGACCATTCAGGGGCGCACCTGCACGATGGACGTGATGGAGGTGCCAGATTCCGTCCCCGTACTGATTGGCCAATTGCTGTTGGAGCACTTGGATTTTGTCGTGGACTTGCGCAGTCGCAGTCTGATCGGCAATTCAGCCCACGGCGGCGAGCACGTGTATGAACTGTACTGACCACTTGTTCTACACGAAGGTGGAAGAGTCGAAGAGCAGATCCCTGACCAGTGACCACTGACATATCGGGATACTTCCGACACTTATTGATGCGCCGGTCCTTACGATGCGCAACGTTCTTGCTTTCGATGGTGGGCCGCGAGTACTTGGCTCACCCTCCGATTTTTTACAGCACCTCCGCGTGCTGGCCTTTGGTTACGGCGGAGCGTGACGGCTACGAACGGCAACACTGGCTTCTTCGCTGGTCCTCCTCCGTGCTCTGGCTCTTGCCAGCAGCTGTACCTCCAGGCTATTTTGGGACTGCGCCGCTTCAGAACTTAAGGGCGGACATTTCGATCTCGCGCGCGGGCCTCGTGAGTGGTTTCGACAAAATGGGGAGGCGATCATGCAGCGGCTTGCGACGACAGGCATGAAGAGCAGTGTGGTCGGCCTGGTCTGGCTGTTGGTGACTGGCGAGTCGGCGAGGCCGGCTTCGGCCGCGGACGACGCCCCGTTACCCGCGGGGGTCGTGGCGGTGTGGGACCTAAACAAGGCGCACCACGAGACGACGCCCACCCGCGAGTGGGTTTCCATCGGCGGCCTGTGGCGGTGGCAGCCGGCCGAGCAAGCCGAAGGGCTGCCGACCGGCCGCTGGGGCTATTTCAAAGTCCCGGGCTGCTGGCCGGGTGTCAGCGACTACATGCAGCACGATTGCCAGACGGTCTACCCCCATTCCAGTTGGAAAGGCGTGGACCTGGGGCGCATCACCGCAGCCTGGTACCAGCGAGAGATCAGCGTGCCCAGGGACTGGGCGGGCCGCCGCATTGCCCTGTGCCTGGAGTACCTCAACTCCAGCGCGACGATCTTCATCGACGACAGGCAAGTCGGCGAAACACAGTTTCCGGCAGGCGAGGTCGATCTCACATCCGTCTGCCAACCGGGAAGCAAGTACCTGCTCAGTCTGCGGGTCGTCGCCAGGCCGCTCCAGGAAATCATGCTGATGTTCCACGACACGAACGCGGCCCGGCGGGTCAGCAGCAAAGTCGAGCGACGCGGGTTGTGTGGCGATGTATACCTGGTCGGCGCCCCGGCCCGTGCCCGGATCGGCGAAGTCCGGGTCGCTACATCCGTGCGGCAGAGCCAAATCACGCTGAGCGTGGCGTTGGAGGACCTGGCGTCCGATCGGCAGTACACGCTGCGGGTGGTCATCACGGACCACGGGTGCAAGGTCCGGGAGTTCGCCAGCCGGGCATTCACCGCACGCGACCTCCAGGGCGGCCGCTTCGAGTTGAGCGAGAACTGGAAGCCGGACAAGCTCTGGGACCTGCATACGCCGCAGCATCTCCACCAGGTGGCCGTCTCGCTGGCCGACGACCAAGACGAAACGTTGGACGCCGCCCTGCCGGTGGGGTTCGGCTACCGCGAGTTATGGATTGACGGCCGGGACTTCTATCTCAACGGCACGCGGATCTTCCTCTCGGCGTTGCCGCTGGACAATGCCCAAGTGAGTGCCGCGGCGGCCAGTTACGAGGGGTGCAAAGAGAGCCTGCTGCGGCTGAAACGCATCGGCATCAACTTCGTTTACACCCACAACTATGGTTGTGAGCCGGGTTCGCACCTCAGTTTCGAAGAGATTCTGAGGGCAGCCGACGACGTCGGCATGCTGGTAGCCCTCTCCCAGCCGCATTTCGCCCAATACGACTGGCAGATGGCCGGCGCCCAAGAGAAGAACGGCTACGCGCACCATGCCAGTTTCTACGTGCGTGTCGCGGGGAGCCATCCGTCCGTGGCGTTCTACTCCCTGAGCCACAATTCCACCGGGTACGACGAGGACATGAACCCGGACCTGATCGACGGCATTCACAGCGCCCGAAACCAGTGGGCCGGCAACAACGTCAAGCGGGCCCTGATGGCCGAAGCGATCGTGGCACGACTGGATCCGAGCCGCATCGTATACCATCACTCGTCGGGCAACCTGAGTTCGATGCACACCACGAACTTCTACACCAACATGGCCCCGGCCCAAGAACTCGACGACTGGTTCGAGCACTGGGCCCTGCAGGGCGTCAAGCCCTTGTTTACCTGCGAATACATGGTGCCCTGCACGTGGAACTGGACGATGTATCGCGGCTGGTACCAAGGGAGCCGGAGCTTTGGCAGTGCCCAGGTGCCCTGGGAATTCTGCGTTGCCGAGTGGAGTTCGCAGTTCCTGGGCGACCGCGCCTACCGCATCAGCGAGGCCGAGAAGAAGAACCTCCGCTGGGAGGCCGAGCAGTTCCGCAAAGGCGGGCTCTGGCACCGCTGGGACTACCCTCACCAGGTCGGCTCGACCGTGTTCGACAGCCAACACGAGATCATCGGCGCCTACCTCAACAGCAACTGGCGGGCTTTCCGCACCTGGGGCGTCTCGGCCATTTCCCCCTGGGAGCACAACTTCTTCTGGAGCCTCCGCCAGGGCGTCGACAAGAGCCGCAAGCAGCTCCAGGTCGACTGGGAGCACCTCCAGCGACCCGGGTTCAGCCCGGACTACATCGACGGGCAGTACGAACGCATGGACCTGGCCTTCCAGCCCTCGGATTGGATCCCAACTGCCGACGGGCAGGCCATTCTGCGCAACAATCTGCCGCTCTTGGCCTACCTCGCCGGGAAGCCTGCCGCCTTCACGAGCAAGGACCACAACTTCAGCCCGGGCGAGAAGGTCGAAAAGCAACTGGTTCTCATCAACAACTCCCGGGAGACGGTGACCGCCGACTGCCGCTGGTCGCTCGCGCTGCCCGAATCCGTGGCCGGCACTGCCAAGGCGACGGTTGCGACTGGCCAGCAGGCACGGATCCCGCTCCAGTTCGCGCTGCCGGCTGGGTTGCCGCCGGGGAAGTATGAACTGAGCGCGGAAGTGAGCTTCAGCAACGGCGAGGTGCAAAAGGACAACTTCACGATTCACGTGCTGCCGAACTCCGCCGCTCAGCCGGTAGCCGGGAAGATCGCGGTCTTTGACCCGCAGGGCGAGACTGCCGGGCTGCTCACCGCGATGGAGATCGAAGCCCAGCCTGTCGAGGCCGGCGCGGACCTTGCCGGTTACGACATCCTGGTCGTCGGCAAAGGTGCGCTGACGGTGGACGGACCGGGGCCGAACCTCAGCCGCGTCCGCGCTGGGCTGAAAGTCCTTGTCTTCGAGCAGACCTCGGAAGTCCTTGAGAAACGGTTGGGGTTTCGGGTCGCCGAGTACGGCCTGCGGCAGGTTTTCCAGCGCGTGCCGGACCATCCCCTGCTGGCCGGGCTCAACCTCGAGAACCTCCGGGACTGGCGGGGCTCGGCCACGATCCTGTCGCCGAGATTGAACTACACCACGAGCCCCACCTACGGCGGGCCAGCGGTCGCGTGGTGCGGCCTTGAGGTACCTCGGGTTTGGCGCTGCGGTAACCGGGGCAACGTGGCCTCGGTGCTGATCGAGAAGCCAGCGCGGGGCGACTTCCTGCCAGTCCTCGACGGCGGCTACAGCCTCCAGTACAGCCCGCTCTTGGAATACCGCGAGGGCCAGGGGGTCGTGTTGTTCTGCCAGCTCGACGTGACCGGTCGCACCGAGCCGGACCCGGCCGCCGAAACGCTCGCTCGGAACCTCGTTCGGCACGTCTCCCAATGGAAGCCGCCCGCGCGCCGCCAGGCGCTTTACGTCGGCGACGCAGCGGGCCGGTGCCATCTGGAGTTCGCGGGCATCCCCGTGCAGTCCTATGAGGGGGGAAAGCTCTCGCCCGAACAGGCCCTGATCGTGGCCACTGGCGGCGGGCGAAAGCTGGCCGAAAACGCGGCGGCCGTCGGCGATTTCCTCAAGGCGGGCGGCTACCTGCTGGCACTCGGTTTGGATGAACAGGAAGCCAACGGGTTTCTGCCCTTCCAGGTCGGCATGACGAAGGCAGAGCACATTGCATCCTACTTCCAGCCGCCCGCTGCAGACTCCCTGCTGTCGGGAATCGCGCCGGCGGACGTGCATAACCGCGCCCCCCGGGAGCTGCCTCTGGTGTCGGCGGGGGCGACGATTCTCGGCGACGGAGTGCTGGCCCAAGGACAGAACACCAATCTGGTTTTCTACCAGTTCCCTCCCTGGACCCTCACCAGTGCGCAGGGAGCGGCGCTCAACCTGAGGCGTACGTACCGCCGCACCTCGTTCGCCCTCACGCGTCTGTTGGCCAACATGGGAGTCTGCGCACCGACGCCCCTCGTGTCCCGTTTCTCGATGCCTGTGGGCGAAGACCAGCCGAAGCCCGGCCCCTCGGTCGTGCGCAATGGCGACTTCAGCCAAGCCGCTACGCCGGACACGTTGGCCGACCAGTGGCAATTCTCCTCGGAGTCCCGCCAGGCCACCTGCACTCGCCAGCGGGTGGGCGAAAACGGCGAGTGGGCGCTGTGCCTAGCGATGAACGGCTACGGAGACAAGGACCAGGCAAACGTGATGCTGGCTCAACAAGACGTGCCGGTGAGGAACACGCAGTGGTATCGTATCTCGTTGCGAGCCAGGGCCGAGGGTCTGGCCGGGAAGGCCGTCACGTTGGCCCTCCAGAACACGCAAACGTGGAATTCGTTGTTCGACTACCAGTCCTTCACCCCCGCCGCAGAGTGGCGCACCTTCCGATTCCTGGTACAGTCCAAGGGCACGGCCGACAGGCATACGCGATTTCAAATCTGGCATGGGAACATCGGGACCCTGTGGCTGGCGGACATCACCATGGCGCCGGTCGCGCCGCCCGTGATGGAAGGCCGCTGGTCGCAAGGTCTGTACCTTGATCAGCCCGATGCATGGGACGATCCGTACCGCTTCTTTCGTTGGTAAGGCCACGGTGTTCTGGTAGAACCAGGGCGTACGCGGCGGCGAGGAGATCCTGGTCGCGGAGCGTGTAGGGCTGGGCCCACTGACGGAAGAGGCGGACTATTGGCGGCGACGAAATGGCGTGGTAAGGTGTGGGCGCTCGATGGTTCACCCCTTTCTCGACCCGCCCTTAACCCTCACCCAAGGAGACTCGTGATGAGATCGATGCTCACCACCTTCGCGTTCCTGGTGACTTTGTCTTTGGCCGCCTGGGCTGAAGCACAGTCCACCAACACCGAGTTCTTCGTCGCTCCGGTCGGCAGCGACGCCAATTCGGGAACCAAGGACCAGCCCTTCGCCACGATTGCGAAGGCCAGGGATGCGGTGCGGCAGTTGATTGCCGCCGGTTTGAAGTCGGACATCACGGTCCACCTGCGCGACGGGACCTATCGACTCAGCCAAACACTAAACTTCGGCCCGGAGGATTCCGGAAATGATCAGCACTCGATTTCCTATGCCGCTTTCCCCGGTGAAACGGTCGTCATCAGTGGCGGCCGACCGATCTCCGGTTGGAAGAAAGGTCCGGGAGAGGTCTGGACGACCACCGTGGCCGGTGTCAAGGAAGCCCAGTGGTCCTTCCGGCATCTGTTCGTCAACAATCGGAGAGCGGTCCGCGCGAGGACGCCGAACCAGGAGGCGCAAGAGTGGCAACTGAAGGGTGCCGACTTGGCGGCTGATCTGTCCCGTTACACGCTGACGCTGCCCAACGGTCTGCTCGGCAACTGGTCGAAGCCGACCGACATCGAGGTCATGGTCATCGGGAACTGGGAAACCAACCGCTTGCCGGTCAAGAGCATCGGGCGGGACGCGGGCGTAGTCGTGCTGGCCCCGCCCCACGCCCAAGGACACGAGGCGATCCGCCCGGGACCGGGCCGCTGGTGCTACTTCGAAAACGCGCCGGAAATGCTGGACCAGCCGGGCGAGTGGTACTTGGATCGGACGACGGGCGAACTGCGTTACTGGCCGCTGGCCGACGAGCAGCTGGCCACCGCGGAAGTGGTCGCCCCGGTGATCCAACGCTTGGTGGAAGTCAAGGGTACGCCGGAGCATCCGGTTCGCAATTTGCACTTCCGCGGCCTCCGCTTCGTACACGCCGGCCTCACGCTGCCGGACGGCGGGTATCTGGGCATTCAGGCGTGCCACTGCACGACCGGCAAGACCTGGACGGAGAAGTGGGGGCGAGTGCCCGCGGCGATCCGCTGGGACTATGTGGAGCAGTCCAGCCTCGAAGATGGCGAACTGGCCCACCTGGGTGGTTGCGGCGTGGAGTTGGTCACTAGTTGCCATGACAATCTGATTCAAGGCAACCACATTCACGATGTCAGCGGCAACGGCGTCATGCTCGGCGGTCCGACCGGCGAGGTGGAGGTGCCCAAACGCGATCGGATCAGCAACAATCACGTGCAGGCCTGCGGCGTCGAATACTACGGTGCGGTCGGTATCTGGGTCGGTTTCGCCCAGCAGGCGGTAATCTCGCACAACATGGTTCACGATCTGCCCTATTCCGGGATTTCCATCGGTTGGCAGTGGAACCCACAGCCCACGCCCTGCAAAGAAATCACCGTCGAATACAACCACGTGTACGACGTCATGAACCGGCTTTGCGACGGCGGCTGCATTTACTCCCTGGGCTTGCAGCCGGGGACGGTGATCCGCGGCAACCACCTGCACGATGTCCGTCGCAGCCGCTATGCCCAAGGCGCCCCGAACAACGGCATGTTCATCGACGAGGGCAGCAAGGGATTCCTGTTCGAGCAGAACGTGATTTACAACACGGCCGCCGAACTCGTCCGCTTCAACCAGTGCGCCCGCGAGTGGCATACCTGGCGCGACAACCACATCGGTAAACCGGAGGAGGTCCGGGAATCCGGCAAGGACATCCTTGCCAAGGCGGGACTCGAGCCACGTTATCGCCAGCGATTGGCGGGCGGTGGGCAATGATGCTCTGTTGTGCCGCGGGGAGTCTGTCTCGACGCGATTGATTCTTGGGGCGCCTGCGGAATGGGAGGGCGAGGCTCCTGCCGAGCCGGTCACGGCACGCGGCCGGAGCCTCGCCCTCCCCGCTTAACTGCGCAGGACTCAATAAATCTACGTGGGCATGCGATGAAGGCCCCACGGATAGCAAAGCCGTCCCACGGATAAATCATCCGGATGCTTCTCATTCGTGGGACAGCCTTGCCATCCGTGGGTTATCTTTTGCCATCCTGGGGCTTCGAGTACTCCAGCCCCAGCCACCCAATCCCATCGCACTCTGCTGAGTTGACGCGCGCAAGCGGCTGGATCACTCAGGCTCCGTCCGGCGGTCGGGACCGACTTCATTGCCGTGCCGTCGCAGTGTCGTCGCAGTGTCGGTAAGCTTTACCCACCTTGCGCCGTCAAGTAAGCTGACAGACGGCCCGCCTCATACCTTGGACCGAAATCACCTTCCCTTCGGGAGCCGGTGCGATGAACCTTGCCAGATACCGCTCAACTAAGTCAGCCGGATGCATCTTGACCTTGATGCTCTTGGGTCTGATGTCCCCGTCGATTTCCAGGCTGTCTGTGAGGACTGCCCCAGCGGCTGAACCGGTGGCAAAACCCGCCGAGCCACCGGCCGCCGAGCCCCCGAAGCCCGCTCAGGCTGCTGTACCAGCCAAGCCGGCTGAAGCTAAACCAGTCGAAGCTAAGCCAGTCGAAGCTAAGCCAGTCGAAGCTAAACCAGCTGAGGCTAAACCAGCTGAGGCTAAACCAGTCGAAGCTAAACCAGTCGAAGCTAAACCAGCTGAGGCCAAACCAGCTGAGGCCAAACCAGCTGAGGCCAAACCAGCTGAGGCTAAACCGGCTGAAGCCAAACCGGCTGAAGCCAAACCGGCTGAAGCCAAACCAGTCGAAGCTAAGCCAGCTGAAGCTAAGCCAGTCGAGGCCAAACCAGCGGAGCCGAAACCAATAAAGTCCAAGCTGGCCAAGCCACCGACCGCAGAGGCCAAACCCGCGGAACCGAAGCCGGAGGCCAATCCGGCGGAACCGCGTTTGCGATTCAACTTCCGCTTCCAACGATGGGTGGAAGTGCTTGAGGTGGTCGCCAAGCAGGCCGGGTTGTCACTCGTGCTGGAGTCGCCGCCGCCGGGCACGTTCAACTATGCCGACACCCGCGAGTACACGCCGACCGAAGCCATCGATCTGTTGAATGGCGTATTGGTAACCAAGGGGTACACGCTAGTCCGCCGCGAACGAATGCTGGTGCTTGTCGATCTTTCCGAGGGCATTCCCGAGGGGCTGATCGAGCGCGTGCCGCTCGATGAACTGAGCAACCGCGGTAAGTTCGAAATGGTCACCGTGCTGTTCCCACTCAAGGGCCGCGATCCCGACACCGTGATTGCAGAAATCAAGCCGCTGCTGGGGCCTAACGGCAAAGCGATCCCTCTGTCGTTGACCGGGCAGCTGTTGTTGACCGACACGGCGGGCATCATGAAGGCGATCAGCGCCGTGATCGATTCGATGCCAGTCCCTTTAGTCACAGCCACACTTGTGCCGATCGCCAAAATAATCGAGCCTCCGACCCTGGCCGTAT
The DNA here is from genome assembly GCA_026692885.1 of Planctomycetota bacterium. The sequence continues at coordinate 12,573 of JAPLNJ010000846.1, forward strand.
ACCCAATCAAGACGGGCGATCCGGCGACGACGCTGAAGATGCTGCAGGCATTCTTACCCAGTGCGACGCTGGTCCTGGATCCCACGACAGACCAGATCCACGTCAATGCCGGAGCGAGCCAGCAGGCGTTCGTCAAGACCGTGTTGGACCAGATCCAATCCAACGAACCGGCCAATAAGAAGCCACGACTTGAAACCTATCGGGTTGACGAAGCCGTAGCTCTGCAAGTGGTCAAGACGCTCGCCACGATTGCTCCAGACGCCACGCTGGCACGGGATCCGAAGACCGGCCGACTGCTCGCCTGGGCTCCTCCGGCGGACCAGGAGAAGATCAAGGAGTTCGTGGAGAAAATGGGCGGCGCCACCGCCTCTGACCCTACCCGGCAGTTTGAGATCCATCGTTTGAGCAAGGCCGATCCGGCCATGACCGTCGTGTTGCTCCAGGAACTGTTCCCCGATGCAAAGATCGTGCTCGACAAAGCGTCGGGAAATCTGGTGGCCATCGCCACGGCGGCCGACCAGAAGGCGATTAAGACCATCCTGGAACAATTGCAATTGGAGCCACCCGGAGCCGGCCTGCGATTCGAGTCCTATCTGCTGCGCGGGCTCGATCCCACCTCGCTCGTGACCAACCTGCAGACCCTGCTCCCGAACGCCAAGGTGACGCTGGACAAGGCGGCGGGCAAGCTAGTCGTCTTCGGCACCCCGGTCGAACATGAGACCATCAAGGCGGCCCTGGAAAAGCTTGGCCGCGGAACCACCCCCGAAAACACGCCGCAGCTGGTGGTCTACCGGCTGACCAAAACCGACCCCACGACGCTGATCACCACGCTGCAGCCGCTGGTGCCCGAGGCCAAGCTCGCGGTCGATCCGCAGACCAAGAATCTGGTCGCCGTCGCTGTTCCGGCCGATCAGGCGACGATCAAGCAACTCCTGGAGCAATTGCAACCGGAGAAGCCTGGGCCGGACACTCTGGAACTGAAAGCCTATCCCGTGACGACGGCCGACCCCCCCAGCACGCTGAAGACGCTCAAGATCCTCTACCCCAATGTCCAGGTCGCTCTGGACGGCAAGTCGGAACGGTTCCTGGTCACCGCTAATGCCGCAGACCAGACAGCCATCAAGGCTTCGCTGGACCAGATCCAGACACCCACGCCCGCCGAAAGCAAAGCTCGGTTCGAGTCCTACCTACTGCAGGGAGTTGATCCCACCGCGTTGCTGGTCAATCTGCAAACCCTCGTGCCAAACGCCAAAGTGACATTGGACGCCAAAGCGGGCAAGCTGGTCGTCTTTGGCACCCCGGCCGAACACGAGACGATCAAAGGAGCCCTGGAGAAGCTTGGTCGCGGCACCACCCCCGAAAACACGCCGCAGCTGGTGGTCTACCGGCTGACCAAAGCGGATCCGGCGACGGTGGTCGCGACGCTGCAGCCGCTGGTGCCCGAAGCCAAGCTTACGGTCGATCTCCAGACGAAGAATCTAGTCGTTGTCGCGGTTCCCGCCGACCAGGCGACGATTAAGCAACTCCTGGAACAACTTCAGCCGGAGAAGCCCGGGCCGGACACTCCGGAACTGAAAGCCTATCCCGTGACGACGGCCGATCCCGCCGGCACGCTGAAGACACTCAAGATCCTCTACCCGAATGTCCAGGTTGCTCTAGACGGCAAGTCGGAACGGTTCCTGGTCACCGCTAATGCCGCAGACCAGGCAGCCATCAAGGCTTCGCTGGACCAGATCCAGGCGCCCACGCCCGCCGAAAGCAAGGCTCGGTTCGAGGTGTTTCCCCTGCACGGTGCCGATGCGACCACGCTGGTGACGCAGCTCCAGGCCCTGGCGCCGAACGCCAAGCTAACGGCCGACAAGACGGGAAGACTGATTGTCTTTGGCACTCCGGCGGAACACGAGATCCTGCAGGGTGCGTTGGAGAAGCTGGGACGCGGCCAGGGCGTGGAAAACATGCCGCAGCTGGAAGTCTATCGGCTGACCAAAGCCGATCCGACTACCGCAATGGCCACGTTACTGAACGTCGCCCCAGAGGCCAAGGTGACGCTGGACGCGCAGTCCAAGAGTCTGATCGTGCTGGCCGTTCCGGCCGATCAGAAGTCGATCCGTGCCGTCCTGGAGCAGCTGCAATCTGACAAACCGGCGACGGATGCCCCCCAATTGCGGTTCTATCCGCTCGCAGCGGCTCCGTCCGATGGCCTGATGAGCGTCCTGAAGGCCCTGGCACTCAAGGCTCAAATCACCTTTGACGCGAGCAGCCGACGGCTGACGGTGGTCGCTTCGCCCGAAGACCACACCACACTCAAGACGGCTATCGAGCAGATCGAGCAGACGCTGCAGACCGAGGAGAAGTACAAACTGGTGACGTACGCGGTCTCCCCGACCCAGCACAAGCGGTTCCAGGCGGTGGTGGCCACGCTGGCCACGGAGCTGCCCGGCATCAAGGTTATGGATCCGACCGACCCGAACGAGTTGGTAATCTGGGCCAAACCGTCGCAGCATGTGGTGATCGCGCAATTGATCGAGCAGCTCCAACGCGACGTGTCCAACGGCGAGAAGTACCAGCTGGCGGCCTATCCGCTGAAAGTGGGCGATCCGACCAGCGTACTGGGCGTGCTCAAGACGCTGGCTCCCAACGCCCAGATCACCGTGGACGCGCGCACGCGGCGGCTGATTATCTGGGCACCGCCGAAGGAGCAAGCGGCGATCCAGTCGGCGCTCGAAAAGCTCGGCGGACCGCAGCCGGCCGGACAGCCTGCCGCCGGACAGCCGGCTGCCGAGGCGGCGGAGGAGAAGTTGATGGTCTATCCGGTGCAGGGCATTGATGCTGCCCTGGCCGTGAAAACGCTCAAGGAGGTCCTGTCTGCCGACGTGCGACTGACCACCGACATCACGGCGGCGACCATCCTGGCCTGGGCCATGCCTTGGGAACACGACAAGATCAGCGAGATCCTCAAACAGTTGCAGGCCGGAGCCGAGGCCCAGAACCGGACGAAATTGATCGTGTACCCTGTTGCGGCGGGCGACCCGACGGCGATCGTCACCGTACTCAAGGCATTGGTTCCCAGGGCCCAGGCCGTGGTCGACGCCAACACCCGCAGCATCGCGGCCACGGCCCTGCCGACCGATCACGAATTGATCCGCACGGCCATCGAGCAATTATCCAAGAACGAACCGCCGGAATTGGCTCGCAAGATCGTCACCTATCCCTTCAAGTCGGCCGGTCGGGGCGCCCGTATCTACGCACTCACCCTGTTGCGAACGATGTTTCCCGAAGTCCAACTCTCCGTCGGGGCGGAAACGGATCAGTTGGTCGTGTTGGCCCGGCCGAACGAGCACGTAGCGATCAAGGCCGCCATCGAGCAGCTCAACCAGCCGGATCCGCCGGAGACCGCCCGCCGACTCACGCTGTACACCGTGGAAGCGGCTGGCCCCGCCTCGGCCAGCACCGCGATCGCGACGCTGACCACGATGTTCCCCGACGCCACATTCACAGCCGGCTCGGAGACCGGCCAGATTATCGCCTGGGCCCGACCCACGGATCACCAGCAAATCGCGAAGGCCATCCAGGATATGTCCAAGAAAGAACCGCCGGAGAAAGCCCGCAAGGTGGTGGTGTACGTTGTGGAAGCGTCCGGCGCAACCAATGCCACTGGCGCGCTGACCACGCTGACCATGATGTTCCCGGACGCCAAATTCACGGCCGGCTTGGAAACGGGTCAGATCATCGCCTGGGCCCGGCCCGCCGACCACCAGCAGATTGCGAAGACCATTGAGGACCTGTCGAAGAAAGAGCCGCCGGAAAAGGCCCGTAAGATCGTCGTCTATCCGTTCAAGGCGACCACGGTGACCGCCGGATACTACACCATCGTCATGTTGCGATCGATGTTTCCCGAAGCCACCTTCTCCATCGGCGCCGAGCCGGACAAGCTGGTGGTCTTGGCCCGGCCGAAGGACCACGAAACGATCAAGAGCACCGTCGAGCAACTCGCGCAGGCCGATCCGCCCGAGACAGCCCGCCGACTGACCGTCTACATCCTGGAGTCGTCCACTGCGACCACCGCCGCCGGTGCGCTCACCACGCTGACGACGATGTTCCCCGATGCAAGATTTACGGCTGGCATGGAATCCGGCCAGATTATCGCCTGGGCGCGGCCGGACGACCACACGCAGATTGCTCAGGCCATCCAGGACATGTCCAAGAAAGAACCGCCGGAGAAGGCCCGCAAGATCACTGTGTACGCGTTGGAAGCGTCGGGTGCCACGAGCGCCATCGGCGCGATCACCACGCTGACCATGATCTTCCCGGACGCCAAATTCACGGCCGGCTTGGAGTCGGGTCAGATCATCGCTTGGGCCCGGCCGGCAGACCATACGCAGATCGCCAAGACCATCGAGGATCTGTCGAAGAAGGAGCCGCCGGAAAAGGCCCGTAAGATCGTCGTCTATCCGTTCAAGGCGACCAGCGCGACCGCCGGATACTATACGATCGCCATGTTGCGATCGCTGTTTCCTGACGCTCAGTTCTCCACGGGCGCCGAACCGGACAAGCTGGTCGTGCTGGCCCGGCCGAAGGACCACGAGGCGATCAAGACCACCGTCGAACAACTGGCGGCTGCCGATCCGCCGGAGACCGCCCGCCGCATCAATGTCTACACCTTGGAATCGTCCGGCGCCACCAGCGCCACGGGCGCAATCGCGACGCTGACGACGATGTTGCCCGAAGCCAAGTTCTCGGCTGGCCTGGAGTCGGGCCAGATCATCGCTTGGGCCCGGCCCGCGGAACACCTGCAGATCTCGCAGGCGATTCAGGACATGTCGAAGAAGGAGCCGCCCGACAAGGCTCGCAAGATCATCGTGTACACGTTCAAGGCGACCAGCACGACCGCCGCTTATTACACCATCACCATGCTGCGGTCGCTGTTCCCGGAGGCCCAGTTCTCCGTGGGCGCCGAGCCGGATAAGCTGGTCGTGCTGGCGCGGCCGAAAGACCACGAGGCAATTAAGACCACCGTCGAGCAACTCGCGCAGGCCGACCCACCCGAGACCGCGCGCCGCATCGCCATCTATACGCTGGAGTCATCCGGCGCCACCAACGCCACCGGCGCGATCACGACCCTGACGACGATGTTCCCGGACGCCAAGTTGACGGCCGGCCTGGAGGCGGGTCAGATCATCGCCTGGGCCCGGCCGGAGCAACACAAGCAGATTGCGCAAGCGGTCCAGGACCTGTCGCAGAAGGAGCCGCCGGACAAGGCCCGTAAGATCGTGGTGTACCCGTTCAAGGCCGCCACGCCGACCGCCGCGACCTACATGCTGACCATGCTGCGGACCATGTTCCCGGAGGCGACCTTCTCGATCGGCGCCGACCCGGACAAGCTGGTCGTCTTCGCCCGACCCAAGGACCACGAAGGGGTCAAAAGCACCGTCGAGCAACTCGCGAAGCCGGAACCGGAAGAGACCGCCCGCCGCATCACGGTCTACACACTGGAATCGTCCAGCGCGACCAGCGCCGCCGGTGCGCTCACGACCTTGACGACGATGTTCCCGGACGCCAAATTCTCCGTTGGCCTGGAAACGGGTCAGATCATCGCCTGGGCCCGGCCCGCCGACCACCAGCAGATCGCTAAGACCATTGAGGATCTATCGCAGAAGGAGCCGCCGGAAAAGGCCCGTAAGATCGTCGTGTACACTTTCAAGGCGACCAGCACGACCGCCGCCTATTACACCATCACCATGCTGCGTTCGTTGTTCCCGGAGGCCCAGTTCTCCGTGGGTGCCGAACCGGACAAGCTGGTCGTGCTGGCGCGGCCCAAGAACCACGAAGCGATCAAGACGACCGTCGAGCAACTCGCGCAGGCCGACCCGCCCGAGACCGCGCGCCGCATCGCCCTCTACACGCTGGAGTCATCGGGCGCCACCAACGCCACCGGCGCGATCATGACCCTGACGACGATGTTCCCGGAGGCCAAGTTGACGGCCGGCCTGGAGGCGGGTCAGATCATCGCCTGGGCGCGGCCGGAGGAACACAAGCAGATCGCGCAAGCGGTCCAGGATATGTCGCAGAAGGAACCGCCGGACAAGGCCCGTAAGATCGTGGTGTACCCATTCAAGGCGGCCTCGCCAACCGCCGCGACCTACATGCTGACCATGTTGCGGACCATGTTTCCCGAGGCCACGTTCTCGCTGGGCGCCGAAGCGGACCGGCTGGTCGTGTTCGCCCGGCCCAAGGACCACGAAGGGGTCAAGAGCACCGTCGAACAACTCGCACAGCCGGAACCGGAGGAGACGGCCCGTCGCATCACGGTCTACACGCTGGAGTCGTCCGGCGCCACCAGCGCCACAGGCGCGATCACGACGCTGACTTCGATGTTCACCGACGCCCGATTCTCGGCCGGCCTGGAACCGGGCCAGATCATCGCTTGGGCCCGACCCGTCGACCATCTGCAGATCGCCAAAGCCATCGAGGACATGTCGCAGCAGGAACCGCCGGAGAAAGCCCGCAAAGTCGTCGTGTATCCCTTCAAGGCGACCAGCCTGACCGCGGGCACCTACATCCTGACCATGCTGCGGTCCTTGTTCCCCGAGGCTCAATTCTCCCTGGGCTCCGAGCCGGACAAACTGGTCGCCCTGGCCCGGCCCAAGGACCACGAGGCGATCAGGAGCACCGTCGAGCAGCTGGCGGCGCCCGACGCGCCGGACATCGCCCGAAAGATCATGGTCTACACCCTGGAATCTGCAGGCCCCAACGGCGGTGCGATCACGACCCTGACGGCGATGTTCCCGGAGGCCAAGTTCTCGGCCGGCACGGATCCCGGCCAGATTATCGCTTGGGCCCGGCCCGTTCAGCATGAGCAGATTGCGAAGGCCGTCGAGGAGATGTCCAAGCGAGAGCCGCCAGAGAAGGCGGCGCGGATGGCCAGCTACACGCTGGAAGGCAGCGGGGCGTACGGGTTGACGTATGCCTTGATCGTCCTGCGCAAGGCATTCCCGGACGCCCAGTTCTCCGTCGGCTCGACTCCCAACCAGTTGTTTGCCTGGGCCCGGCCGACGGACCAAGAGGCGATCAAGAAATCGATCGAGGAGCTGTCCAAGGGCAGCAAACCGACGGCCCAGGTCTACCGCTTCGAGTGGGCCGATCCCCGGGCGGCGTACACGGCCCTTGCCACGCTCGTCCCGAACGCCCAAATCGCCCTCGACACGGTCAGTCGCAGCCTGGTGGTCAGCGCCACACCGGAGGACCATGCCAAAATCAAGGCCACCGTCGACGAGATGGACCGCCGCGACGCCAAGGAGCTGCCGGGCCTGCAAGTCCACCGCTTCAAGGTCACGGACCCGGCCAACCTGCTACCTGTGCTGCAGGGTCTGTTCAAGCTCCATCCGCAGGTCCAATTGGCGCTGGATGAACGCAACAACGCGATCATCGCCATGGCCACACCCGCCCAGCAGGACACGATCCGCGGGCTGGTCGAACAGGTGGAACGGGAAGCCGCAAACGATGCGGCCGTCATCCTGGAAGTCTATGCGCTGGGCGAAGGCGACGCCCAGGCCGCTCTCCAAGCCGTCACCGCACTGCTGAAGAAGCAGGGGGCCAAGGCCGACCTGTCGATCGAACCGCGTTCGAATAGCCTAGTGGCGATCGCCCTTCCCGAACAGCAACAGGCCATCCAGGCCGCGTTGGAACTGCTCAAACCCGCAGACCGCACGCTGGAGATTCTGCAGTTGGATGTCGTCGATCCGGATACGGCGGAGCTGGCGATCATGCGGCTGTTCAGCGGCGAGGCGTACGCGACCGCGCCGATGCTCGACGCTGACGTCGGCAGCCAGCAATTGTTCGTCCGCGCCACGAAACAGCAACACGAGCAGATCCGTGAACTACTGGTGAAAATGGGCGAGACGGGCCTGTTGCTGCCCGGTTCCGCCGGACCTCGCTTGCGTGTGTTCCCTTTCGAAGGTGATGTGGAGGGAGCTGTCGAGGAGATCAAGCGGATCTGGCCGCAGCTGCGCAGCAATCCCATTGAAATTGTCGATTCGCTGCCGGAAGTCCTGATTCGCCAACGCACCCAGCCGCAGGATTCCGAGCCGGCGCAAACACTGGAGCGTCCCAAGGATGAACCTCGGCGTGAGGGCAGCGTCAATCCCGTGACGCCCGCTGCAACTGACAAGCCAGGGCGAGCGGGGGACGTCAGCCCCCTGCTTCCCGGCGCAGCCAAACCGGCCCCGAAAGCCACCACGGGTGCGACCGAGCCAGGGGCCGGGGCCCATCCGGCGACGCCTGCCGAAACGGCTCCCGCGTCCCAGGCCGGCACCGCACTAAAGCCCGTGACCATCATTCCCGGCGACGGCAACGTCACCCTCACCTCCGAAGACCCGGGCGCCTTGCGCCAATTCGAAACCCTGCTGCGGGCCATGTCGCGTCATCGCAGCGTGGTCGGCCGGAACTACGCCGTGTTCCTGTTGCGTAACGCCAAGGCACCCGAAGTCGCAGCCACGCTCCAGCAGATCTTCCGCACCTTGCCGCGGACCGGCGCCGACACGGAGATTCGGGACACCACCACGTCCAGCCGGTATGGCCGATACGGCCGCGACAGCCGCCGGCCCAGCGCGCCCACGGTGGTGATCGTGCCCGAAGAACGGCTGAACGCGATCGTGGCCTACGCCAGTCGGACGGATCGCACGACGATCGAGAACCTGGTAAAGGTGCTCGACACGGCGGATCTGCCCGAGTCGCTGGTGGCCCAGCGGCTGCAGATTATTCCGATCGAGAACGCGGACGCCGAGGACGTGGCCGAGAACCTGCGGAGCCTGTTCAAGACGCATCTCGATTCTCTGAGCGTCGACGAGAGCACCAATTCGCTGATCGCCCTAGCCCCACCGACGACGATGAAGGAGCTCAAACAGGTCGTCGCCATGCTCGACGAAGCGGCCGGTGGCGGCTCCGGCCGCACGCTCGAACTGTTCCAGCTGCAGAAAACCAATTCGGAGCGGATGCAGGAACTGCTCCAGCCGTTCCTCAAGAGCGGCAAGAAGCCCTCGGCCAGCAAACGGCCCAGCAGTTCACCCCGGAAGAAGTCCGTCCCGAAGGCCGGCTGATGTCCCCCGCCGTCGTCCGCGGCGGGCCGCAATCTCTGAAGTTGACCACTTTGAAAACCCGACCGTTAGTGATGCGACGGTCCTTAGCGCAATCCATCGCGCGCGGTAGATTGACACTGTGTGGCCGTGGCCAGACTCGTTGATTTCCTCGTACCCCACAAGAGCCTCGCAGCCGTGAAGCAAGTCGTTGCAATCATCAAGCCGTTTCTCGCTGAAAAGGTCCTTGAGGGGCTCAAGCGTGCGCCGCTGGAGGCGTTGAGCGTGCGTGAAGTCAAAGGCTACGGCCGGCAGAAGAACTATCTGGACGAGTACGGGCAGACGGAATACGCCATGGCTTTCTTGCCCAAAGTGGAGATCACCATGTGGGTCGACGACGCCCGCGTGGAGGAGATTGTGCGCAAGGTGGTCGAAGTGGCCCGCACCGGACGGATGGGCGACGGCAAGATCTTCGTGATCCCGGCCGCATCCCCCGAGCGTGTCATCGACATCGCCGCGGGAAAGCCCGAACCGGCCCGCGGCAAAGAACGGAAGTAGCCTCTTCGCTATCAGGGGGCTGACGCCAACTACTCGCCAGGAACACCGCCGCCCGGTGGGGTGCGATACGCTCGGGACCAAGCTAGCAGATCCTCATTCCCCTTCCGGTGGCAGAAGTCGCCAAACGACTCGCCATCCAGTCGCGTCTGCTTGAAATAGAGGAACAGCGGCAGCAGCGTCGGTATCAGTTCGCTGGTGGGCACGAGATCCCGGTGGATGAAGTTCAGCCGGTTGCCGAGCAGGCGGCCCCCCACCAACACCGTGTACTTGTCCTTGGTCTTGCCCACCAAACCGATATCGCCGTTGTAGGGCCGCACACAGCCGTTGGGACAACCGGTCATGCGCACCGTAAACTCCTCCCTGTCCAGGCCCAGCTTCGCCAGTTCCACCTCCAAGAGATCGAGGATACCCGGCAATGCCCGTTCGCTTTCCGTGATGGACAACCCGCACGTGGGCCACGCGACGCAGGCCATCGACCAGCGGCGGACCGTGGAAATCTCTGCGGTCAGTGGGACGTGATGCCGCTGCAAAATGTCTTCGATGTCGGACTTGCGCTGCGGGTCGATATCGGTGAACAGCAGACTCTGATGGGCTGTCAGCCGAATCCCAGGCTGATATTTTCCGCAGATCTCCCGGATGGCCGATTTCAGCTGCCGGCCGTCGTCGTCCTTGATCCGGCCGTTTTCGATGTTCAGGCCGTAAAACAGCTTGCCATCTCCCTGCTCGTCCCAGCCCATGTGGTCGTTGCAGCCGTGGACGTCGTCCGGGTCAGGATCGGCCAGTTTGCCGCCGTAGTACTCTTCGACCTTGGACCGGAACGCTTCCAGGCCCAGGTTGTGGACCACGTATTTCAAGCGTGCCACCTTGCGGTCTTCTCGATTCCCGAAATCGCGGTGCACTTTCACCATGGCCGTGGCCACGGCCACCGCCTGGTCGGGGGTAATAAAGGCCATCCGCTTGGCTAGCGCCGGAAACGTCTTCTTAGCGCTGGGGGTCACTCCCATGCCGCCGCCGACCAGTACGTTGTAGCCAACCAACTGGCCGTCGCGTACGATGGCCAGGAAGCCCAGATCGTGGGTGTACACATCGATGCAGTTGTCAAAACAGTAGCCGATGCCGATCTTGAATTTCCGGGGCAGGTACTGCGGGCCGTAGATCGGCTCCACTTCGCCGTCGGGAGCACCGCCGTTAGCCAACTGCTGTTCCCCGGAATCGGGATCCTGGAGCCACAGTTCGTGGTACGCCCGAGTCTGCGGCTTCAGGTGCTCCGCCAAACGATCGGCTAACGCCTGAGTCTGATCGTAAAGCGGCTGTTTGTACGGCCCGGGGCAACACATCACATTGCGTTTCACATCGCCGCAGGCGGCGACCGTCGTCAGTTGCACCTCGTTGATCCGTCGGAGCGTCCGCTTCAGGTTTGATTTCAGCACGCCGTGCAGTTGCAGGCCCTGGCGGCTGGTGATGCGGAGCGTCGTATTGCCGACCTCGTCACAGAGATCCAGTTCGGCCAGGAGCTGCTGGCTCGTCAGCTTGCCGCCGGGGATCGCCGTACGCACCAGGAACATGTAGGCCTTGCCGTCGCCGCCTCCGCTGCGCGCCACCGCACGGGCGTCGCGGTTGTCTTGCTGGTAGGCACCGTGATGCTTAAGTAAGTTGACGGTGTCTTTGCTGAAACAATCCTGGCCGTCGACGAGTTCCTGGGCGATGGTACCGCGCAGGTAGTTGCTTTGCAGCTTGAGTAGTTCCACGGCGCTGAGTTTATCTTGGGACATGATGCTCCTTGGTGTCGTTCGCTAATAGATCATGATCGGCATCCCGCTGCCGTTGAAGTATAGCGAGCCGGCCCGTTCGGGAAAACCCTGGCGACCGCCGCAGAATTGGGGAGCAGCTGTGTGGCGGAGTGTTGATCGGTCCGTCCCTCTTGAATCGTTCGCGTGCATGCTGGACAATGCGACCTGTGTCAGAAGGGCCGGGTGGCGGTAGAGGTAACTCGGCAGCAAATCCCGCAGCGACGCGGTCGCACAAAGGCAACCAAGCGATGGACCTCGACGAAATCCTGCCCGAACTCTTCATCGGTGCCTGTCCCGAAGGCCCCGAAGGCATCGGCCAGTTGAAGCAACAGGGCATCACTGCTGTCCTCAACCTGCAGACCGATGAAGACCTGCTATGCCACGGCCTCGACTGGCCCCAACTCCAGGATTTCTACCTCGCGGCGGGCGTCACTGTGCGCCGGGTGGCGGTGCGCGATTTCGACGACGACGATCTGCGCAGGAAGCTGCCGGAATGCACGCGTGCTTTAGACGAACTGCTGGCGGAGCGTCACGTCGTGTACGTGCACTGTTCTGCCGGCGTAAATCGTAGTCCCTGCGTGGTGATCTGCTACTTGCATTGGTGCCTGGGGTGGTGCTTGAAGGAAGCGGAGCGGCATGTGCTAAAATACCACCTCTGTTCGCCAGCGACGGAGGTGATCGGCCTGGCGACGAGGGATCGGCGACAGGCCCAGGAGTGACATCAACCGGGCGTTTCGTAGACCATCCTCGACGCGGCCCAGTGCCTGGTCGTGGCGTCTCCGCCGAGCTACGATGATCGGCACGGAGTTTACCGCATGCTGCTGAAGCTTATCGCCTGCAACGTCTTCCAACGCGAAGCCTGCTTGTGCCTTGCCCATTCGCCGCACGTCATCGACGTGGAGTTCTTCGAACTGGGGGAACACGCTCAGCCGAGCCGTCTGAACCAAGCCCTCCAGGCCAAGATTGACGAGACCGAGAACGCCGCGAAGACGTACGCCGCCATTCTGCTCCTGTATGGTCTGTGTGGGAACGCGACCAACGGCCTGCAGACGCGCCAAACCAGGCTTGTGTTGCCTCGAGCCCACGACTGCTGTACGATCCTGCTGGGGTCGAAGCAGCGATTCCAGGAGCACTTTCAAGACAATCCCAGTCGACCGTTTAGCTCCGTGGGGTACATGGAACGTGGCAATTACTTCCTGCGCACGGACGCAGACGGCGGCACAGTCCACTATGGCGACCAGTTCGCGGCACTGGTCGAACAATACGGTGAAGAGAACGCCAAGTACATCTGGGAAAGCATGCATCCTCCGGAGTTGGAGCAGACGAACAACGAGGTGGTCTTCATCGATCTGCCGGAGACGGCCGCGCTGCGGTCTGCAGATCGGTTCCGCGAAAAAGCGGCACAGGAGGGGAAGACCTGTGTCCACCTGGAGGGCAGTCTGGCCCTGATCCGCAAGCTCTTGGACGGCGACTGGGATCCCGCCGAGTTCCTGGTTGTGGAGCCTGGCCAACAAACCGTGGGCGTGTACGATTGGACGGAGATCATCCGCGCGAAGCCAGGTGAACCTTCGCCGTAGAGTTATACCTGATAGCGGATGGTCGCATCGGCAGCGGGCGAATTCCGAGAAATTTCGTCGCCTGCGGGAGTGCCGCACGGCTTGACGAATTGTCAAATAGTGGATGTTCTTAGCGATTGAAATCTTGACGCGGAAGCCGCGGTCAGGTCAACTAGGATTAGCGCATATGTCTTCCCGATTCTTGTTGGGGGCGGAAACGGATTCTTCCCAAGATTCTGCACGGTCCGGGGATGCGGTACACCGGAACTCAGGGGTAGAATGAGCGCAAGGAAGATCTTATCCAAGCTCGTCGATCGAGTGTAACTTGCGATGCCAACCAAGCTCGCTACTGATTTTCTTGAAAGAGCGGAACGAAGCGGCCTCGTCGCAACAGAGAAACTTTCTCAGTTGCTCGACGAGTTAGGTAGCCGCGGCGTAGATGTCGACAACCCGCAGGCCGTCGCGGACGCGTTGGTCGACAACGAGACCCTGACTCGCTGGCAGGCGGATAATCTGCTGCAGGGCAAGCACAAGGGCTTCTTCTTGGGTTCGTACCGGCTGCTGCGACCGGTGGGCCGCGGCGGCATGGGTACGGTCTATCTGGCGCAGCACGAGATGATGCGCCGGCTGTGTGCGGTCAAGGTCCTGCCGGAAACACAACGCCACGAAGGCTCGTCGATTCTTGAACGATTCTACGTCGAGGCTCAAGCGGTGGCCGCCATGGACCACCCGAACATCGTGCGGACTTACGATGTCAACAAGGAAACGAAAGACAACAAGGTCGTCCACTACTTGGTGATGGAGTTCATCGATGGGCAGGACATCCAGGCGATGGTCCAGGGGGCCGGCCCGCTGGACTGCATCAAGGCGGCGGATTACGTGCGGCAGACGGCCAACGGATTGGCTCATGCCCACGAGAGTCGGTTGGTGCACCGAGACATCAAGCCGGCTAACCTGTTGGTCGACAAGAAAGGCGTCGTGAAGATCTTGGACTTGGGGCTGGCACGGTTGCACGACGACAGCGCCCAGGCGGGGTTGACGGCCGCCCACAACGAAACCGTGTTGGGGACCGCCGACTACCTCTCGCCGGAACAGGCACTGAATAGTCACGACGTCGATCACCGCACCGACCTCTACAGCTTGGGCTGCACTGCGTATTTCATGCTGACCGGGCATCCGCCGTTTCCGGAAGGCTCGATCGCCCAGCGATTGGTCGCCCATCAGGTCAAGACACCCGCTCCGCTAATGGAAGAGCGCCCCGACGCTCCACGCGACTTGGTGGCCATCGTCGAAAAGATGATGGCCAAGAACCCGGACAAGCGTTATCAAAGCGGAGCTGAGATTTCGACGGTGTTGGCCGCGTGGCTACTGGAACACGGCGGGGAGGATTGGCGCCGGCAGCATTCGGAAATCGTAGGCGACAGTGGCCTGCTCTCACTGCTCAGGCAACGCGAGCCAACCCGCGCGATGTCCTCGCCGACCAGCGAGACCGAACTGGAACTGGCTCCGATGGATGCGGGCGAGGGCCTCTCCAGTACCAGCGGCAGTCGCATCGCACTGGCGCCGCAGACGAGCGGACGGAAACCGTCAGACAGCAAGACCCGAAAGGCCGCCGAATCGTCCGAGGTGGGTCTCGCCGATTTGGAGGAAAACGCACCCAGCAAGAGCGGTTCCGGCGTAAAGCAGGCCGTACCGACTCCAACCGCGCGCGAGAAACAGCCGCCAGCGAAATCAACCACGAGACCGAAACTGGAGCCGTTGCCTGAACTACAAAGCTCGGACCTGGGTTCCTTGGAAAGTCACGACCTGTTGGGTTCGCTGGATAGTGCGGACCTGCTCGGGGTACCGGACCAGGCGGCCGCTTCGGCTCCGGTTGCCGACGCCTGGCTGCAGGCCACGACCCCCGGTCCCGTCTTGACTTCTTTTGCTCGCCGTCCTGCGCCGGAACCACCGAAGGGCCTCCTCGCCTCGATCACGTCCGTCGGTCTGCCGATCCTGGTTGGCAGCGCGGGCGGCGTCGTGCTGGTGGCTCTCGTCATCGTGGTGCTGTGGTTGAGGGGGACCAGCCCGCAGGTGGCGAGTAACCCACCACCCTCTCCCCAGCAGGTTCTACCGCAGCCAAAGCCTGAACCAGTAGCCTCCGCCAAGCCGGGTCAGGGTTCGACGGACAAACCCCCGACTTTGCCCCCCGCGATCAACACCCCCCCGCAGTCGGTACCCAATCCGGCGAACCCTCCGTCCCCGGAGAACAGCAAACAGGCCCCCGCGGGGCTCACCGAGAAATCTGCCGTCCGAGTCGCGTCTGGCCCCTCCCAGAAAACAGCCAGCCAGCCGAAACCCGTGCTTGGGGTGCCAGAGCCAACGCCGTCCGAGAAAGGCCCGAAGTCCCCGCCGGCGCCAGAGCAGAAACCGGCGGCGGCTGACAAGCCGCCGGCGAAGCCACCGTTGGAGGCCGCGGCTAAGCCGAAAGCCGCTGTGGACAGTGTCGGGAAGCCGAACCAGCCTCCGTCCGCTTCCGCCGGGAAGCCCTCGGCAGATGCCATCGCGGTGCTGCCGCCGGAACTGAGCCGTGAGCTGTTGGCCAACATCAAAGAGATTTCACCCGAACTCAAATGGGACCAGAAGACGGTCCCTCCCTCGATCGCTCAGATGGTTCAGCGAGCGATGGAAGATGCGTTGAACTTGCCCGCCATGGGTCTTAAGGTCGATAGCAATGCCCCCGCCAAGATGCGTGACAACCTGACGGCCAGTCGCGAAAACGAGTTCTTCGTGTTCCGCTTGTCGGCGGAATTGCAGTGCCCCGACAACGACGGGAAAACCGTCACGGTGTGGTCCCACGAACAGGAAGTCGGCAAATTCACGCAGCGCGCTTTCCACAGCGCACAGACAATGGTGCGGGGCAAGGTCACGGAATTCATGCAGCGATTTCAGCGCGACTACAGAAAGGCGGGGACCGCCACGCGAGGCTGATTATCCACCGCGGTGCGAGCTTGCTCCCGCGATCTTGCCACAAGTTCATTTCTTTTGGCGCCCGTGTTCGTCGTCCGTCGCCTGCCGCGACGGATGCAGGCAACCGGCAGCAGCATCGGAGTGATGGCCAATGACGCGGTATCTCAGGTGTTCCAGCAGAGGGCTCGTGTGGCCGGTGCTGGCGTTGATTTTCTGGGGTACTTCCGGCGCCGCCGCTGCCGCTGAACTGGGTCGGCAAGAACTCTATGACCGGGTCCAGCAGGCTTCGGCGGAAATCCTGGTCGAGGGGCACTTGGCGGGATCCGGTTGCTTCGTCGATAAGGATGGCTTAGTCCTCACTGCGGCCCATGTGCTGGGGCAGTCCAACCGCGCTTGCGAGATCATGTCGCCCATCGCCGGACGGCAAGGGGCAACCTTCGTGGCGGTCGATTTGGGGCACGATGTGGTGTTGCTGCGCGTGCCGCCGCGGGCAGGCGGCTATCCCGTGATACCCTTGGCCGCCGCCCTGCCAGGCCCGGGTAGCGAAGTGTTCCTGTTCGGCGCTCCAGCCTATCGCCACGGCGTCCTGCAGCGCGGGATGACAGTGCGGAGCGGCCTGACGTTCGAGCACCAATCGCACTTCGTCGAGGTGCTGCAGATCCAGGCCCCGGCCCAGGAAGGCACCTCCGGCGCACCCTGGCTGAATCCTCAAGGAGAACTGTTTGGCGTCCAGTCGGGCACGATCAACGCCGGTCAGCATCCCGGCGGCATTGCCAACGTCGGGCCGCTGCCTGCGATTCGCACGTTGCTCGACACCAAACGCAATGCGGCGACGCCCACGATAGGCCTGTTTGTCGATGAAGTCTGGGTCCTGCCCTCCGACGCCCTGCGGCGTTTTCCGCCGGGCACGGAAGGAGTCGTCATCCAGAATCTGAACAACGATGGTCCCGCGACGCGCGCCGGCCTGCAGAAAGGCGAAGCGATCACCGCCATCGGCGGCCAGAAGTTGCGTTTTCGCGACGAGTTCGTGCGGGCGATTCTCGCGCGGAAACCCGGCGACAATGTCGAGCTGACCGTGATCAGCCCGGATGGCACCGGAAACCGGAAGGTCACGGTCGCAATCGGCTGTCTCGAAGTCGGCTGGCCGCAGCGGCCGTCACCATAGCGGCTGTAAAGAAATAACCTGGCGACTCGGTGGTAGGACGGCTTGGCACTTCGGCCCCGAAACCTCGGGCCGAAGTGCCAATCCGTCCTACGTTTGAACTACGGACTTATTCTTTTCCAGCCACATAAGGCGGCCGAGCCGCAATCAAAGTAGGTTGGACATCCATGTCCGACCAGGGACTTTGAAGTTGCGCATTTGCATGGTCCCCACCGGCCCCGTGCCGGTGGATGCAGGTTTGGCAACTAGACGACGCCCATCTCCCGGCGCGCCCGTTCCGCCCTCGCCACCCCACCGCCGCCGGAGGCGGCGGTGGGGTGGCGAGGGCGGAACGGGCGGAGTCTTGTGGGATCCCGCGTAGTTTGCAAACCGTATTCCACCGACGCGGGGTCGGTGGGGCAGTCGGCGGGACAAATATGCGGCCGACATCCAAGCCGGTGATCACTGATGTGGCGCGGCCGCTCACCCGCCGGCCACGGGAGCGATCAACGTCAGTTCGTCCCCTTCGTGCAGTGGGCAGGCGGCATGTCGGGCGATGGTCCCCAGATGGCGGCCGGCCACGACGACCAGGCAGCTCGGTGGAAATCCCTGGCCCTCGGGGAGGAAGGCTGCCAACTGGCCGATCGCGTCGTCGACCGTGCCGGGATCCGCGAGCTGCAATTCGTCGGGCAGGTGCTGGGTGGTGTGGTAACTCCGCCCCGTGATGACCACGCGAATCTTCATGCCGAGCTTCCTCCTCCACAACAGGGACAACGCGGGTTGCGCGTCAATTGCACGCTGGCCGTCCGGCCGCGGAAGCCGTCATACGTGAACAGCTGCCCCCACATCGGCTGGCCGGTGCCAGACAGGATCTTGATTGCCTCCAGGGCGGCCAACGAGCCGATCGCACAGGACACGGCCCCGACCACCGGGAACAATTCTTCGAATGGCGGCGGCTCGGGATAAACGCACGCCAGACAAGCCGTCTGGCCCGGCTGGACGACGATCAGCGTACCGCTTAGGCCCCACTGAGCGGCGTCAATCAACGGCACGCCCGCCAGAACCGCCGCACGATTCAACCGCAGCCGCTCGGCAAACGTCGGCGGGCAGGACAAGAGAATACCGCTCCGCCGCGCCAGACTCAAGGTTTCATCATCATCCGGTTCGTGGTCCCAAGCCTCGATTTGAACGAACCGGTTCATCGACCGCAGACGGTCCCCGAAGGTCTCTGCACGGGCTTGGCCGAGCGTCGCCTCGGACCCCAGCAACTGCCGATTCAGATCCGGCGAGATCAGCTCGCCGCCGTGGGCGATAATCACCCGTCCCACGCCGGCCATCGTCAGCATCAAAGCCGCGGGGCCGCCCATGCCGCCGACGCGGGTCACCAGTGCGGTCGAGTTCTTCAACCGCAACTGGCCTTCCGGCGACAACACGCCCGGCCCCAGCTGCCGCTGGTAACGTTCACGTTCTTCGGGAGAGAGTTCGGCAGTGACGATGGCTGGTCTACTCCGATCCGAGGTGACAAAATCGCATCTTACGCATTCTCCGCAACCGGGTGCAGAATGCAAGGGCCGGTTCGGTGCTCACGCATTCGAAGATTGACCCGGCTCTTGCGAACGCCGCAAATCTCGCGGTCGGGTTCGTAGCCGGATAAGTCGATCTCCGCTTCGAATTCCTCCAAGAACGCATCGAACGCCACCACCAGGTTCGTTGGGTTGTTCTGGAGCATTGTTTACGCCCCTCTTCCTGCTCATCGCCATGCTCTTGGACCCCCCACCAAACACGATGCGGAATCTGGTCCCCGTGCGGTTGGCGTAGGCCTTCCGGCTGAAGTTCTCGGCCTTCGCCGTGGGTATCGCGGCCTTGCTGACTTTGTTAAACTCACGCTGGTTTTCGACCGCGATTGAGCAAGCCCGGATGCTTCAGGTAGGGTACATAAGCTCGCTCAAGGCCGTAGCCAGGGGAATTCGAAGGACTCCAAAATCCGATGGCTTCACACCACGAACTCGCGAACTTTATTTGGCAGATCGCCGATTTGCTCCGGGGCCCGTATCGACCGCCGCATTACGAACGGGTCATGCTCCCGTTCGTCGTTCTCCGTCGCTTCGATTGCGTCCTCGCCAAAACCAAAGACAAGGTCGTTGCCGAATACGAAAAACGCAGGGGCGGCAAGATTGCTGGCGACGCCCTCGATCCAACGCTAAACAAGATCGCCGGGCCGAAGTTCCGCTTCCACAACCACTCACCACTCACACTCGAAAAACTCAAAGGCGACCCCGACCACATCGACAAGCACCTCGTGTCGTACATCAAGGGCTTTTCGGCGAATGTCCGCCGTATCTTCGAGTTCTTCGAGATCGATCCCGAAATCGAGAAGATGCACGAGGCGAACATCCTCTTCCTCGTCGTCTCCAAGTTCTGCGAGGTGGACCTGCACCCGGACAAGGTGCCGCCCGAGGAAATGGGGAAGCTCTTCGAGCACCTGATCCGCAAATTCAACGAACAGGCCAACGAAACCGCCGGCGACCACTTCACGCCGCGGGAAGTCATCGATCTGATGGTCGATCTGCTGTTCATCGACGACGACGCGATCCTGTCCAAGCCGAACGTCGTTCGCAAGTTGCTCGACCCTGCCTGCGGCACTGGCGGCATGCTCAGCCAAGCGTTGAACTACATCGAGGAGCATGAGCAGACAGCCGAGTTGTGGGTGTTCGGCCAGGACTACAACAAGCGGTCCTATGCCGTGGCCGCGTCCGACCTGCTCCTGAAGGGCCGGGACAACAGCGAGATTGCCTTCGGCGATTCCCTGGTGGACGACCAATTCGGCTCCGATCACCCTACGACCCACGGCCGGTTCGACTACCTGCTGGCTAACCCGCCGTTCGGTGTGGACTGGAAGAAGCAGCAGAAAGAAATCGAGCAGAAACATGACAAGCAGGGCTTCGCCGGACCGTTCGGGGCGGGACTACCGCGCGTCAACGATGGCGCGTTCCTGTTCCTCCAGCACATGATCGACAAGTTCGAGTCGCCCGACAAAGGCGGGGCCCGGCTCGCCATCGTCTTCAATGGTTCGCCCCTCTTCACCGGCGGGGCCGGGTCGGGCGAAAGCGACATCCGCAAGTGGATCATCGAGAACGACTGGCTCGAAGCTGTCGTCGCCTTGCCGGAGCAGATGTTCTTCAACACCGGCATCGGCACGTACATCTGGGTCGTCACCAACCGCAAGGACAAACGTCGCAAGGGAAAAATCCAGCTTGTCGACGCTCGCGAGTTCTACATCCCCATGCGCCGCAGCCTGGGGGACAAACGCCGCAAGATCGGCGAGGGGCCAACCGTAAACGAACCGCCCCAGATCGCCGAGATTGTCAAAGCCTACGGTACCGTCGCCGAGATCAACGCCGCGTTTCTCCACGACGCCCGCGGCAACGGCCTCAAATGGATCGCGCTGACCAATGGTGGGCGCAAGCCAGTTCCCGAAGACCATCAGACGGTCGAGGTTCGCTGCATCAGCAAGGTGTTCGACAACGCCGACTTCGGCTACCGCCGCGTGACGATCGAGCGTCCCTTGCGCCTCCGCTTTCAGATCACCACCGATCGAAAGAGCCGGTTCCTGGATGCCGTGCCCTACCTGCTCGATGACATGCAGGCGATTGACAAGGTGCTCGGCCGGGAACCTCGGTTCGATTGGAATGAGGTGAACGAGCAGATCGATGCGGCGCTGAAGACCGCGGACAGCAAGTGGAAAAAAGCCGAGGCGAGACTGTTCCGCGACGTGTTCGCCGAACCGGACCCCATCGCCAAGCCGGTCATCTTGAAAAGTCGAAAAACCGCGAAGGAGAAGCACGTCCGGCGCTATGGCTGGTTTCCCGTCGGCGACGGCAAGAGTGAAGTTCTGTACGAAGCCGACGCCAAGCTCCGCGACTTCGAGAACATCCCGCTGAAAGAGAACGAGGCAGGCTACTTCACCCGCGAGGTGCTACCGCATGTGCCGGATGCCTGGATCGACCCGGAGAAGACGAAGATCGGCTACGAAATCAACTTCAACCGACATTTCTACGTCTACACCCCGCCGCGCCCGCTTGATCAAATCGATGCCGACCTCAAAGAGGCCGAAGAGACGATTCTCCGGCTTGTTCGAGAGGTGACCGAATGACCGACACTACGTGGTTCAAGGATCTACCGAGCAATTGGCGAAGATCTCGCCTGAAGTATCTCGCGGACTTTCAGGCTGGTGAGAACATTACAGCAGAGTCCATCCGACCGAACTCTGAATTCCCCGTTTATGGTGGTAATGGACTTCGAGGATTTGCCGACGCATATACACACGATGGCGAGTACATCTTGGTAGGTAGGCAGGGCGCGTTGTGCGGCAATGTGAACTATGCGGCAGGAAAGTTCTGGGCCTCTGAGCACGCTGTTGTTGTCAAGCCTCACACAGGAGTTCACGTAAAATGGCTTGGGGAACTCTTGAGAGCGATGAACCTTGGTCAGTACTCAATGTCCGCAGCACAACCCGGTCTTTCCGTTGAGTACATAATCAACCTGCCAGCCCCTTTGCCGCCCCTTGAGGCACAGCGGCGGATTGTGGACTACTTGACCCCGGAAACGGCGCGGATCGATGCGTTGATCTCCGCGAAGGAGCGGTTACTGGATCTGCTGACCGAGAAGCGAAGGGCGCTCATCACCCACGTCGTCACCCGCGGCCTAAACCCCGACACCCCCCTCCGCGACAGCGGCCTAGCGTGGCTCGGGAGAATTCCCTCGCATTGGGACATCATCGGTTTTACAAGGCACCTAAGATCTCTTGTAGATTATCGAGGGCGCACCCCTGAGAAATCCTCTTCTGGAGTATTTCTCGTAACTGCGAGGAATATCCGAGATGGTGAAATCGACTATGGAATTTCCCAAGAGTACATCACTGAAGACGCTTACGCTGAAGTCCTTCAGCGTGGTGTTCCACGAACAAACCACCTTCTGCTGACCACAGAGGCTCCTCTCGGGCAGGTAGCTTTGGTTGATCGAGAGGACATTGCACTCGCTCAGCGGGTAATCAAACTTGATTATCAACCAGAAAAGCTGCTCAACGAATACGCCCTGTACTGGATAAGGTCGGATGTCTTTCAATGGCAGTTAATGTCGTATGCAACTGGATCAACCGCTCTAGGCATCAAAGGTGAGCGACTGCATCTCCTTCGTAACCTGATTCCACCTCTTGAAGAACAAAGGGCTATCATCAAAATTCTGAAGGAGAGAATCGGCCAATTCGCAATGCTAGTGCGTGCTAATCAGTCAACGATTGACCTCCTTTGCGAGCGCCGATCTGCGTTGATTGCGGCGGGGGTGACAGGGCAGCTGCAACTGGTGGTTAAGGGTTGAACAATGCGACTCAAGAGCCTCAAGTTCGAACAGTTTCGCGGATTCGCTCAGGCCATAGAGATCCAATTGCACGACAAGTTCACACTGATCGCTGGCGAAAACGGCGTCGGCAAGTCGAGCATTCTGTGGGCGATTCGCGTGTTGCTCTCCCACATTCTCTACGCCGGTAACAAGCGAACCGCTGAGAAACTCAACTTTCGTATTGATGATGTCGCCGTTGGGTGGCCGTACCTGCGAGCGGAAGCCGTGGTCCACAGTATTCCCGAACGAGTGGCCATCAGTTGCGTCGCCCAGAAGAACGTATCCGAATTTGTGAAGACCCCGTCTGACGATGGCCGGCCGCGCGAACACGCGGTCGACACGCCGGATTCGTATCAGCTCAGCTACACAGCCGTCGGTCCGCCACACAACACCCCGAGCGAGGACGTGCCATCCCTCGCGGTCTACTACTCCGCACACCGTTCACTGGCTCGCGATTTGGGCATTTCAAAAGCCCGAGCCGCCGGGGGAACCTCCGCAGCATACGCAGAAGCCCTGGAAGATAGGGAACTCCGCCTGGGCGAGCAGGCTTCCCTCTGGCGGAAGGAAGCCGCCCTGGAGGAAAGCGATGACCTTCCCGCGTTTGCCAACCGGGCCATCGAGCAGGTGCTGCCAATCTTTCTTGGGGACTTTTCGAAACTGAGAACGGAAGATCGGGACGAGAAGCCCAAGCTGGTGATCGACAAGCTCGGCAAGCGGTTGGAATTGGAGCAACTCTCCGATGGTGAACGCGGGTTGCTGACGATCCTCATGGACCTGACCCGTCGATTGAGCCAATTGAACCCGACTCTCGAAAATCCGGCACGCGATGGCCGTGCCGTCGTGCTGATCGACGAACTGGACCTGCACTTGCACCCGAAGTGGCAGCGGACGGCCGTTCACAATCTGTTGACGGCTTTTCCGAACGTGCAGTTCATCGCGACAACTCACTCGCCGCAGATTCTCGGCGAGGTGTCGGCCGATCAAATCATCCTTTTGCAGAGAGAAGGCCCACCGATCCATCCGGCTCAGACTTTCGGCATGGACTGCAACTGGATTCTCCGGCACATCATGGATGCAGACAATCGCAATCCGGGAGTTGAAGAGAAACTGGAGGCGATCCTCAAGGCGATTCGAGAAGCCAAACTCAAGACAGCACATAAGCTCATCGCCGGACTCCGTGCCACAATTGGCGAAACCCCCGACCTAGCCGCAGCGGATGCGAAGATCGCAAGAGCCGAGCTGCTGCTCCCCCAACCCAAGAAGAAAGCAAAGAAGCCGGCCCCGAAGAAACGGAGGGGATCGTGAAGCACATTAAGAAGAGTGCGCCGCCGCAACAATTGATATCCTGGGCGGCTGCAAACGCCGGGCTACCTTCTCTGCGGTACGGTCATGGTGGTTTTCCTCATCCTGCGGTCCATAAGTCGCTCATCGCCGAGCAAGGATGTATCTGTGCCTACACGATGATCCGCATCGACGAAAGCACGAGCCACGTTGAGCACCTAAAGCCGCAGACCGTGTCGAGAAAGGAGGAGAACCCATCAGAGACTGCCGACTATCGGAACATCGTCGCCTGCTATCCGAAACAGCATATCGCTGGTGACCCACCCGTGAAATTTGGCGCAATCTTCCGTGGGGAGGCGTGGGACCCGGTTAAGTTCCTGTCGCCGCTCAACGCCGCGTGCGAGGCGAGGATTCGTTTCGGAACTGATGGTAAAGTCCGTCCGTGGAAATCGACTGACGCCGGCGCCAAATGGACCATCGGGACCCTGGCCCTCGACGCTTCCAGCCTCACGGAATACCGCAGAGCGGCAATCGAGGCGAGGGGCGTTTCGTTGGCAGCCGACGAGCCTTTGACGAGGAAGGAAGCCCAGCGAATCGTCGCTGGCATCTGTACGCGAAACACCGATGGCCGCTTCCACCCGTACTGCGTTGCGATCAAGCATGCGGCCGAAGAATACCTCAGACTCATTGAGAAGAAGGCTAAACGAAGGAACTACGTTCGAGCATCCCAGAAACGGGGGCGAAAATGAGCAAGAGTCGACACACCGAACTCGCCTTCGAGGATGTCGTCGAGCAAGGCATCTTGGCCACGGGATACGTGCCGGTGGACCGCGACGGATTCGACCGCGAGCGGGCAATGTTTCCCTCGGTCGTGCTCGAATTCATTCGCGAGACGCAACCCAAGGAGTGGGCCAAGCTCGAGGCATTACACGGCATGCAGACCGGCGAGCAGGTGATTACCGATCTCTGCAAGTGGATGGACGCCCATGGCTCGCTCGCCACGCTGCGGCACGGGTTCAAGTGCTACGGGCGAACGCTGCGGGTCGCGTTCTTCAAGGCCGCCCACGAACTGAACCCGGAGCTGGAGGCCCGTTACGCTGCGAATCGGGTCGGACTGACCCGGCAACTCCACTACAGTACGCGGAGCGAAAAGTCGCTGGATGTGGTGCTCAGCGTCAATGGCATCCCCCTGGCCACGGCAGAACTGAAAAACCCGCTGACCGGGCAATCGATGGTCGATGCGATCCGTCAGTACCAGAACGACCGCGACGCCCACGAGCCTATCTTTGAGTTCAAACGCCGGACGCTGGTGCACTTCGCGGTCGATCCAGACCTGGTCAGCATGACGACTCGGCTGGCGGGCACAGCGACTCACTTCCTACCCTTCAATCGGGGGCACGAGAACGGTGCCGGGAACCCGCTTAACCCCAAGGGACATCGGACGGCTTACCTGTGGGAAGAGGGTTTGGCCCGCGATAGCTTCCTCGATCTGCTAGCTCGATTCGTGCATCTGCAAGTCGAAGAGAAACGGACGGACGAAGGGAAGAAATTCAAGAAGGAAACGATTATCTTCCCTCGGTATCACCAGTTGCAGGCAGTGCGGCGACTGGTCGAGGCCGCGCGCGCCGAAGGCCCCGGACACAACTACCTGATCGAACATTCCGCGGGCAGCGGCAAGAGCAACACGATCGGCTGGCTCGCCCACCGGCTGGCCTCGCTCCACAACGACAAAAACGAGCGGGTCTTCGACAGCGTCATCGTGATCACGGACCGGCTGGTGCTCGACCAGCAGTTGCAGGACACCATCTATCAGTTCGAACATCGCCAGGGGGTGGTACAGAGGATCGACGAGAGCTCGCGGCAGTTGGCCGAGGCCCTGGAGAGCGGCGTTCCGATCATCATCAGTACGCTGCAGAAGTTCCCTTTCGTTTCGCGGCAGTTGTTGAAGCTGGCCGAAAAGCGGGGCGAGGTCGGCTCCGGCGTGCTGCGGACCCGCCGCTGTGCGGTCATCATCGATGAGGCTCACAGTTCGCAATCGGGCGAATCCTCGGCCGACTTGAAGGAGGTGCTCGGCGGGGAACAGTTGCGAGACGAGGCAACGCTCCTCGCGGCGGAAGACGGTGCCGCCGACTTGGCAGAGCTGTACCGGAGTATGGCCAAACGAGGCCGGCAGGCCAACCTGAGTATGTTCGCGTTCACGGCGACACCGAAGCACAAAACGCTTGCCGTCTTCGGCCGGAACGGCGAACCGTCACACCGCTACACCATGCGGCAAGCCATCGAGGAAGAGTTCATCCTCGACGTGCTGAAGAACTACACCACCTACGCCACGTACTACAAGCTCATCAAGGCGTGCGAGGACGACCCGGAGGTCGAGCGTAAGAAGGCCGCCAAGGCACTGGCGCGATTCATGAAGTTGCACCCCGTCAACATCGCCCAGAAAACCGAGGTGATGGTTGAGCATTTCCAGGCGGTCACCCGCCACAGGATTGGCGGCAAGGCCAAGGGGATGGTGGTGACAGGTTCACGACTGCAAGCCGTGCGGTACAAGGAGAGCTTCGACCGGTACATCGCGGCCAAGGGATACCGGATCAAGACCTTGGTGGCGTTCTCGGGGGTCGTAATCGACGACAAGGTTCGCGACAAGACGTACACCGAAGAGGGCATGAACAACGGCATTCGGGAGAAAGAACTGCCCGGGCGGTTTGCGACGACCGAGTACCAGGTGCTGCTCGTGGCCGAGAAATACCAGACCGGATTCGATCAGCCGCTGTTGCACACGATGTATGTGGATCGTCGGCTGGCCGGCATCCAGGCGGTGCAGACACTGTCGCGTTTGAACCGTGTGCATCCCTTGAAGGAGGACACCTTCATCCTCGACTTTGTGAACGACCGGGAGGAAATCCAGGCGGCCTTCAAGCAGTTCTACGAAGGGGCCGAGATGGGCGAGGAAGTCGAACCCGCGCGGATGTATGCGATCCGTGCCGAACTCGACGCTTCAGGGATCTACCTCGGAGCGGAGGTGGAGCGGTTTTGCAGCGTCTACTTCAAGCCGAAGGCCCGCCAAAGCTCGGCTGACCACCGCGCAATGAACGCCGCCCTGGACCCGGCGAGCGACAGGTTTCGGAAACTCCAGGAGTCGGACGATCAGGCCGCAGAATTGTGGCGCGGGAAGCTGACCGCCTTCCGAAACGTGTACTCGTTTCTCAGCCAGATCATTCCCTACCAAGACTCCGATCTCGAACAGCTCTACACCTTCCTGCGGCATCTGGCGGCGAAATTACCCAGGCGACCAAGCGGACCGCAGTACACGTTTGACGACGATGTTCGCCTGGAGTACTACCGTCTGCAGAAGATCAGCGAAGGATCGATCAGCCTGAGCGAAGGGCAAGCTGAGCCACTCGACGGCCCCCAGGAAGTCGGCTCCGGGGTGAATCGTGAACGACCCGTGCCTCTTTCGACGCTGATCGCCATCATTAATGAACGGTTCGGAACCGACTTCACAGAGTCCGACCAGTACTTCTTTGACCAAATCGTGCAGGCGGCTGTCGAAGACGAAACCCTGCGGCAAGCAGCGGCCGTGAATCCAGAAGACAAGTTCGCTCTTGTCTTCAGCCGAGTGCTCGAATCGCTGTTCGTGGAACGTATGGAGCAGAACGAGGATATTTTTGCTCGGTTCATGAACGATGCGGCTTTTCAGAAAATCGTTGCCGCCTGGATGGTTGGCGAGGTGTACAAGCGGCTTCAAACGCAAGACACGGAAACGGATCGCACAGCCTGATACTGGGGCAAGTGCAGAACGGAACCTTGCGGGCCAGCGCGGAATCGCCAACAATACACGGCGATTTGTTTCTTGGTAACAAACAGAAGGGGAATACGATGCACACAGGCAGAGTCTGGGGACGGGTTCTGGTCGCAGTCGTGGCGCTGTGGGGCGGCGCGGCGTTGTCCGCCGCCGAGCCGGAGCCGGGCTGGGTGGCGTTGTGCAACGGCCGGAACCTCGATGGCTGGGTCCAGCATAACGGGACGGCGACCTACCGCTGGGAAGACGGCGCGGTCGTGG
The DNA here is from genome assembly GCA_026692885.1 of Planctomycetota bacterium. The sequence goes on from JAPLNJ010000846.1 coordinate 40,379, forward strand.
GCCGGACCGCTGAGAACAGCCCGAATTCTTTCCTTTGCACGGTCAAGGACTATGGCGACTTCGAGTTGAAGTTCGAGGTCAAAGTCGACGACCAATTGAACTCCGGCGTGCAGATTCGTTCGATCAGCAAGCCCGAAATCAATAACGGTCGCGTGCACGGCCCGCAAGTCGAGATTGCCGCAGGCGGCGCGTCGGGCTACATCTACGGTGAAGGGCTGACGATGGGCTGGCTCAGCAAGCAGCGCGATCCCAAACTCAACGCCGCATTCAAGAAAGGCGAGTGGAACCAGTACGTGATCAAGGCGGTCGGCAAGTCAATCAAGACGTGGATCAATGGCGTGCCCGTGGCGGATCTGACGGACGAGGAGACTAACCAGAGTTGCGGCTTCATCGGTCTGCAAGTCCACGGGATCCAACGCGGCACCGGCCCGTACGAGGTCCGCTGGCGGAATCTGACCCTGAAGGATCTGTCGAAACCGTAGGAATCCCTGCATGAACTACATCCCCGACTACGCTACGTTCTGTCAGTTGGCCCAAGACCATCACTGGATTCCGGTTTACCGGCGGCTGGTCAGCGATACCCTGACGCCGGTGACCGCCTTCCACAAGCTGGATACCGGCGGCAGCGCATGTCTGTTCGAGAGCGTCATCGGCGGCGAGAAGGTCGGCCGGTACAGTTTCCTGGCGGCCGATCCGTTCCTGGAGTTGAGCGCCCGCGGGACCACGGTCGCGGTGACGGATGCCTCGGGGCGCAGCGAAACCACGGTGGCGGACCCGCTGCAGGAACTGCGGCGGCGGTTGGCCGGGGTCAAGGTAGCCCGTCTGCCCGGGCTGCCACCGTTTTCCGCGGGGGCCGTGGGGTATGCGGGCTACGACGTCGTCCGCTACGTGGAGCACCTGCCGCACGCCCCGCAGGACGACCGCGGCCTGCCGGACTTGTCTTTTGGCTTCTACGACCGGATGGTTGTCTTCGACAACGTCGACAAGACGATGTACGTCGTGGTGACGGCCCGTTTGGACGAACATGGCGGAGACACCGCCGCCGCGTACCAGGCGGCCCAGCGGCGTCTGGATGTCACCGTCGAGGAACTGTCCGTCACGCCGGTGCAGCTGCAGTGCACCGATATCGCCACAAGCGGCGAACCGACGATTCCCGTGCGCTCCGATTTTCCCCGCCAGGACTTTGAAGCGGCGGTTCGCAAGTGCATCGAATACATCCGGGCCGGCGATATCTTCCAGGTCGTCCTCAGTCAACGGCTGGAACTGGACGTGCAATCGGATGCGTTCGAAATCTACCGCACCTTGCGGGTGGTGAACCCGAGTCCATTCATGTTCTTTCTGCGCTCGCCGGAAGTCACCTTGGTCGGCAGTTCGCCAGAGATCATGTGCCGGGTGGTCAATGGCAAGGTCACCGTACGGCCTTTGGCCGGAACTCGACGGCGTGGCGCCACCGAGGAGGAAGACCGGCGACTGGCTCAGGAACTGCTGGCCGACCCGAAGGAACGGGCCGAGCATGTGATGCTGGTCGACCTGGGCCGCAACGACGTGGGCCGCGTGGCGCAGTTCGGCAGTATTGAACTGTCCGACGTGATGGTTATCGAACGCTACAGCCACGTCATGCACATCACATCCAACGTGACCGGCCAGTTGGCGGACGGCAAAGATGCCTTCGACGCTTTAAGAGCCTGCCTGCCCGCCGGCACCGTCTCGGGCGCGCCCAAAGTGCGGGCGATGGAGATCATCGACGAACTGGAACCGCATCGGCGTGGTCCCTATGCCGGCGCCGTCGGGCATTTCGATTATCACGGCAACATGGACACCTGCATCGCGCTCCGCACAATCGTGGTCCAAGACGGCAAGGCCTACGTCCAAGCCGGAGCCGGAATCGTGGCCGACAGTCAGCCGGACAAGGAATACCAGGAGACCTTGAATAAGGCCCGTGGCCTACTGAAAGCCATTGAGGAAACGGAACGTCGTCGGCAGGATTGCTTCACCCCGGATGATTCACCGCAATCCTGCTCGTAGGGTGCATCGCGCCGGCGATTTGGCTGGTACATCGGCGCTGCGCTTGATGTACCCTACGACATACCGGTACATCGGCGCTGCGCTTGATGTACCCTACAGGAAAGGTCACGGGGCCGGGATCAATCTTCCTCCATGACCTCGGCTTCTTTGGCTTCAGCCAACCCAACCACCTTTTCCTCATACTGCTTGGTCAGAACCTGGATCTGTTCCTTGGTGTTGTCCCGTTCGTCCTCGCTCAGTTCCTTGTCCTTCTCCGCTAGGTCGGCGGCTTTGTTGCCGTCGCGACGGACGTTGCGGATCGCAATCTTGGATTCCTCGGCCAACTCCTTGACACGGGTCACCATCTTGCGGCGGACTTCGGCCGAGAGCGGTGGGATATTGATGCGAATCAACCGGCCATCATTCTGGGGATTGAATCCCAGTCCGCTGGAGATGACGGCCTTCTCAATGTCCTTGAGGGTCCCCGGATCGTACGGCCTGATGACGATTTGCGTGGCTTCCGGAGCGCCGACGGAGGCCAATTGCTTGATCGGTACAGCCGAGCCGTAAACCTCGACGCGGAGCGAATCGACCAAGCCGGGATTCGCGCGCCCCGTGCGAATGCCCGTCAGGCTGTGCTTCAGCACGGAGATCGCTTTCTCCATGCGCTCTTCGGTGTCCAGCAGGATATCATCGGCAGACATGTTGATGTGCCCTCGACATTCACCCTGGTTTACTTGGGTCCGATGCGGGTGCCGACCTTTTCGCCGCTGACTGCACGCTGGATGTTGCCGTCCTTGCGGTAGTTGAAGACAACGATCGGTACCTTGTGTTCCTGGCAATGGGTCACGGCCGTGGAGTCCATCACCCGCAACTTACGTTCCAGCACGGTATTATAGTCCAACTCGCGATACAACACGGCGTGGGGATTTTTTTCGGGATCGTCGCTGTACACCCCATCCACGCGGGTCGCCTTGAGCAGCACATCGGCTTCGAGTTCCAACGCCCGCAAGGCGGCTGCGGTGTCGGTCGTCACGAACGGTCCCCCGGTGCCGGCAGCCAGGATCGTGATCCGGCCTTTTTCCAGGTGCCGACGGGCTCGGCGGCGAATGTACGGTTCGCAAACGCCGTCCATACGGATCGCCGACATGACCCGCGTATCGCAGCCCAAGGATTCCAGCGCGTCCTGCAAGGCCAGGGCATTGATGACCGTGGCCAACATGCCCATATAGTGGGCGGTCGCTTCCTGAATGGCCGTGCTGCAGTCTTTGAACTGCGAACCGCGCAGGATATTGCCACCGCCGATCACGACTGCGATCTGGCAACCGAGTTGCTGGGCGCGTTGGATCTGCCGCGAGATGTGCAGCACTTCCTCCATGCTGATACCGCGTTCGCCGCCGTGCGTAAAGCTCTCCCCGGACAGCTTTAAGATTACGCGTTTGTAGAACTGAGCAGGCAAACTGGTGGCTTCGTCAGTCATGGTCGAGACCTCTTAAATAAGGACGAAGTCTGGAGGACCGACCAGCTTCTTCTGTCCTTCATCCTTCATCCTTACCCAAGTTCCCAATGCACGAACCGCTTGAGCTGCATGCCGGCTTGCTTGGCGACTTGCCCCACGGTTTCCTTGTCCCCCTTGACGAACTGCTGCTCCAGCAACACTTTTTCGGCAAAGAAACTGCGGAGCCGGCCTTCGACCATCTTGTCCACGATGCTGGCCGGCTTGCCTTCTTTGAGCGACGATTCGCGCAGGATGACCCGCTCTTTTTCCACGAGCGCCGGGTCGACGTCTTCCTTCTGCAGGGCCACAGGCCGCATGGCTGCAACGTGCATACATATATCCTTGGCCAGCTCCGGCGTTCCGCCCGAGACTTCCAACAGCACACCGGACACGGTCCCCGCATTATGGCTGTAGGCAGCACACGGACCGTCAATCCGCTGCATCCGGCCGACATTGAACACCTCACGGATACGGTTGAACATCTCGTCCTTCTGCTGACGGAGCGTCGTACCCGGCTTGCTCGGCGAGGGCTGGTCCAGGAGTTCATCCGCAGTGGCGGCGCCGGGGCCGGTTGCCAGTTGCTGGGCCAAGTCCCGGGCCAACTGGATAAAGTCCTCGTTCTGCGTAACCGGGGCGCTTTCGCATTTCAGTTCCACGATCGCGCCGGCGGCCGGGCTGAAGCTGGCGTAAATGCCGAAGCGGCCAAAGGACGTCTCGCGTCCCGAACGATGGGCGAGCACCTGGGCGCCGCGTTCGCGCAACCACTGGATGGCGGCTTCGGCGTCGCCTTGCATTTCGTTCAGGGCCTTCTTGCAGTCCATCATCGGCAGACCGGTTTTTTCCCGCAGCGCCTTAACCGCGGCGGCAGTGATTTCTGGCATGAGTGCTTCTCCTCGTTTCCACGCAAACAGTGCTAGTAACTCGATTCTTGAAAACAGCGTCGGGTGCCCAACCGCAGAGACGGTCCCGTCAAGATACGCCGGGGCACACCGGTTTACGACAGCGGGCAAACTCGTCAGCCGCCGCTCAGTAGTCCACCTGGTCCGCGGCTTCTGTGGGAACTTCACCGCGGGCCACCTCCGCTTTATCGCGAAGCGAGGCCACCGGAGTTTTCCCCAGCAGCACAGCGTCCGCCAATTGCTTGGCGATCAACTCGATCGAGCGGATGCCGTCGTCGTTGCCGGGGATGGGCAGATCCACTTCGTCCGGGTCGCAATCCGTGTCGATCAAGGCCAAGGTCGTGATGCCGAGTTTGCGGGCTTCCTTGATCGCATTCCGTTCTTTCTTCGGATCAAAGACCACCACGCATTCCGGCAAGCGATTCATGGTGCGGATGCCGTTCAGGTTGCGATACATCTTGCGGTACTCGCGGCTGAGTGCCGACTGCATCTTCTTGGAGTAGGTCGCCAGTTCCTCGCCAGACCTCAGGGCTTCCAACTGCTCCAGCCGCTTCAGACGTTTGCGCACCGTGTCAAAGTTCGTCAAGCAGCCGCCCAACCAGCGCTCGCTGACAAACGGCATACCGGCTCGCAGGGCTTCGCGTTCCACCGCTTCGCTGGCCTGCCGCTTGGTACCGACAAACAGAATCAGGCTGCCACCGGCGGCCACCTGAGCCAGGTACTTCTTGGCACGCAACAAGCCGCGAATCGTCTCGCGGACGTCGATAATGTGGATCAGGTTCTTGCGGGCGTAGATGTAGGGCGCCATCTTGGGGTTCCAACGGCTTGCCCGATGCCCGAAATGAACTCCCGACTCAATCAGTTCCTTGACCAATGATTCCGACACGTGTGACTCCTGTCCAAGTACTGCGGGCATGACGGGACCTGTCTGGTCAAACCGCCACAGGTCGTTTCGGACCTTCGCCCTGGGAACAAACAAGGGGTGTGACGTAAGCCGGTCTACAGTAGCGGCTTTGGCACAACATTGAACCCCAGAGTGTATCGGCTGACACGCTGCCGGTCAATTGGGCTGTCTCCAACGATTGTCTCAAACGATCGGGAACCATTGCGGAAAGGCCCACGCGATCAGGTACAGCAGCCCGGCGGCATAGATCGACCCCAGAAGATCGTCCGCCAAGACTCCCCAGCCGCCCGGCAAATGCTCCAAACGCCGGGCGGGAGGCACCTTAACCATGTCGATGATGCGGGTCGTCGGAAAGGCCCACAGGATGGTCGTCAGCACATCCGGTGTGCGAAACAACAAGACCGTGAACAGAAAACCGGCCACCTCGTCCGTGACAAATCGCCCGGAATCCTCCTCGCCAAAATAGGCTTCCGCCCAGGGGGACAGCCACAGCGTTACCGCGCAGGCCACGAGCAAGGCCAGCAGGATTAACCAGGACTGCCAGGGATCGGGGACGTAGCAGCCGAGTGGCGCGTAGATCGCAATGCCCCACAGCGCACCACATGTGCCTGGCAAGATAGGCGAGTAGCCGAAACCGCCACAGGTGGCGATCAACCATTTTCCCGATTCGGCAAGTCGATGCATGGCTGGCTCCATCGCACCCTGGCGGGTGGACACGGGGTCGGGAGTGGCGTGTTCAGTTTGTGCCGGTCAAGCCCAATTGACTTGATCCTGTTTCTACTCCGCGGTCGGGGCTGGGAAAGGCTCGGGTGGAGGCCGGCGTGATCCACTACTCTTCCGCCCCGAAGGGGCAAAACAAATCAGTCCAGCGGCTGGGCTGGCGCAAAATTGCATCCCAGAGAGTCCTTGCTTTTGTTCCAGCTTGGCATGTCGGGTCCCCATCCGGGCTTGCCCCGGTGGAATTAGGTTTCGTACACTACGTCGGCAGACGCCAGCCGTGCTGTCTTCCGCCGCCTCCCGCCCGCCCGCCGCCGCCGTCGCCGTCGCCGTCGGCGGCGGCGGCGGCGGCGGCGGCGGGCGGGCGGGAGGCGGCGGAAGAGGTGAGGCGGTTGCGGACCCGTGGCGTAGTCCAGAAACCTCGCTCCACCGGGGCAA
>JAPLNJ010000847.1 GCA_026692885.1 Planctomycetota bacterium
AAAACGAGCGGCCATTCTGCTGGCCTTCACCTACCCACGACGCAAAGGTCCGAAATGGCGAATTCAAGATCGCCGAGGCATTTCCGCTGTGGGAACGAGATGCAAACAGGAGCGGCGCATCGCAGCCCCCGCGGACGATCCGCGATGCCATCGGCGACCTGTTGGAACTTGATGCGGGGGTGCCGGACCATCAGGTGACCGGTGCTTGGCCCAAGAAATACCAGGCGGTATTCCAGGCCATTGGACAAGGCCAGAAATTGTGCAATGTTCGCCACTCACCAACCTCGGTTTATACTTGGGACGTACCCGATGTGTTCGGTGCCGTGACGCAGCAGGAACGCGCGGTTCTGGAAACGATTGCCAAACATCGGCGACACAAGCGGTACGGCGACATTCCCAACGGAAACCCCCTGCCGGTTGCCGAGATCTTGCGGCTTTCCGGACTGGCTGAAGTCAAGTTCGAGATCGCGTCGCTTGCCGCAAAAGGTTACCTGAAGGCATTGGAAGGGAAATACGATCTTAAGGGCGCCATGTTCTGCTCCGGCATCTTCAAACGCCCGCGATGGAACGAACCGGCGCCGACGGTATTGACCAATTTTCACAATCCCAGGTACTTCCTTCACCCGCTGCGCGATCGGCCGTTTTCGCTCCGCGAGTGTGCCCGCCTGCAGTCCTTCCCAGATACTTTCCAGTTCACCGCGCCGGCGTCGCCTCTTGATCTAGTCGCAGGTTACCGTCTGGTTGGAAATGCGGTGGCGCCGATGGTTTCTCGCCACCTTGCTATGGCCGCTGCCAAGTTCTTCGCCTGAAAGACGCCCCGATGAAACTTCCGCCTGCGAAACTGGAGCTGGCGACCGCGCTTGCTGAGTTTGACATTTGGATCACTCCCTCCCTTCAAGAGATTCACGATACGGAACGTTTCCGCAACGAATTGGACAAGGTTGCGGGGGTGTTCGATGCAATGGCAACGGCGACAGCCGGTTTTGCGGATATCAAGCATTGCGACCCGTATGCCATCGCCGACCAGTTCGTCACGCGGATCAGGAACGAAGCCCACAGGAACGCCGCAGAGACGCTTTACTCCTTGGCGTCAGTCCTGTTCCTGGTTACGGGAAAGTCCGACAATAACGCAAAGTGCCAACTGCCGCTCCACTTGCGGGACAACGCTAGGTGGGGCGGGTTCCCAGCACTCCGTAAGCAGGCAAACGAGCAGGTCCTGTCTACGATCGCCCTGCCGAGAGTGATCGACAGCGAGAAGTTCATGAACACCGTTGTGGCTCTCCGCGACTATGAAGACCAGCAGCGCCGACTGCTGCGAGAATTTGCCGCGTTCATTCTGAACGATGAAAGGTACATTTCTCAACTTTGGAGCATTGGCAGAAGCTACGTGATGTTGAAGAGTTTTCGAAAGTCCCGAGATCTGTTGGCACCGCTCGTTGTCTTTCAGGTGCGCGGGTCGGTGTCCGCGTCGGGTGGCCACCAACCGGAAGAGCGTCTCCGGTCTCGCATGGCGGAATGGGGAATGCAAGCGGGCACGGACTACAACATGGGCGACGTGGTTATCGACAGCGGGGGCAAACGGGTCGTCAAGGGGCCTGCGAGCGCCAAGACCCGTGCCTACGATTTTGTGCTCCCATACAACGTGCCCGGCTGGCGACAGCAATTGTTCATCCAATGCCAGTTCTATGCGGGCGATTCAGGGAGCGTCTCGCACAAGAACGTCGACTAAACCACGGCTTCCCGCGCATTGGTCGGGAAGCAGTTTCGTGGCCATCGGTTCATCGAGTACGTGGACGGCGCCGGCTACTTCGCTTCACTGAACGGGGATCTACGGCGCTTGCTGTCGATGCGGGACACGGCCTCGTTTTTCCAGGTGCGGAGTGCCTCGCTTCGATTGCGGCGAGAGTTGCAACAAATCGGCTTTCTCATCCCACTGGAAATCGAGCACGCCGTCCTGCGCAGCGGTGGCAGACGGGACCGCATGGAGCAGATTCTTCTAGAAGAGGGGTACTCGATTGAAGCAGTCCAGCAACTTGTCTCAACGCACGCCGACCGAGGAATCCTCTTGCGAGAAGCACGACAACGGTTGAGCGTGCTGCCAGAACGGCGTGCGACCGTGCGTCGATACCTGCTGTTGGACGTCGCCGCTTGTTTCGGCGCCGCCCCGCCCCCAGGAGAGAAGCTCAGCGGTTCGCTGATTGTCCCTGGTTATGGACCGTTTCACGCGATCAAGCTCGCAGCGTTGGCCAAGCGTGCCGCCGAACTGGCACCCGAATTGAAGGACGACTGGTCAAGTCCGGAAGTCATTTTGGAGGACATCGGTTGGCTATGCGAAGAAGGGCTTGCCATGTCTAGCTAGCGACGAACCCGAAGATCACGCTCAAGTTCCTGAACTCCCACGGCGGTATGAACCCCGGGGCGGCCAAGCTCATGGTGTTCGGTCAAGAGCTGTCGCGCAAACAAGTCGCCCTGTTGCACCGCCTGTCCGGCGTGGTCGAAATCGCGGGCGTCGACTGTTTCCACTACAATGGTTGGGTCCACGCCTCGGACGGCGATTCCGACGAGCCGCGGGAACTGACCTTCGTCGACATCGACACCTTCGAGGCGAGAGTCTCCAACGGGATGCCACGGACGTCGACGAGTATCCTTGACGTCCCGATTTGGTACAATGCGAGGGCTGCGGCGGCGAGCGTTCCGCCGCCAGGGCAGACGCCTTAGGCGAGCGGCAGGAAATAGCTTTCCCAACTCAATGTAGGATGGTCTTCCCAGACCGTCCCGATTGGCCCGGGAAGACCGACCTGCGGGTAAATTGTTTCCTGCCGCTCGCCTTACCACGAGGAGGACGCCGTATGGCCAGTCCGTTTCCCGGCATGGATCCCTATCTTGAACAGTTCTGGCGCGACGTGCATGCGCGGCTGATCATCTACGCCGCCGACCAGTTGCAGGGCCGGTTGCCAGGCGACCTGCGCGCCCGCGTGGAGGAACGGGTAGTCGTCGAGTCGGGAGCGGGGGAGGAGCGCAATGTCTATCCCGACATCCGCATCGTGGAACGCGGCCGAGGTCCTGCGGGGGCCGCAACGACCGAGACGGACGTGGCGGTCCTGGAGCCGGTCATCTTGCGGCTGGAGAATGAATCCATGACCGAGACCTTCATTGAGGTGATCGATGTCGGTTCGGGCAAACGCGTGGTCACGGTGATCGAGGTATTGAGCCTGGCGAACAAGCTGCCGGGAGACGGCCAGGAAAAGTATCGCCAGAAGCAGGATGAATTGCGCGCGGGCGGCGTGAGCTTAGTCGAGCTTGACCTCTTGCGCACTGGCCAGCGCCGCTTGGGCGTCCCCTATCGCCGGCTTCCCATCTCGCACCGCACGGCCTACCAGGTTTGTGTGCGCCGCGGCTGGGATCCTGCGGCCGTCGAGGTGTATCCGGTACCAATCCGCCAGCGGTTGCCGACCGTCAGGATACCGTTGCGGCAGACCGATGCCGAGGTTCCGCTGGACCTGCAAACACTGATCGAGCAATGCTACCGCAACGGCGGTTACGATGCCGATCTGGACTATCACCACCCGCCCCAACCGCCGCTCACGGCGGAAGACGACTCCTGGGCGGATAACCTGCTCCGCAGCCAAGGGCGGCGGTGATAAAGGAGGCAGGCGTGGCGTGTTCAGTGTGTGCCTGTCGAGGCCAATTGATTTGATCCCGTTTCTATTCTGCGTTTGGGGCTGGGGAAGGCTTCCCAGCGGAGGCCGGCGTGATCCACGATTCTTCCGCCCCAACGGGGCCAAAACAAATCAGCCGGCAGAGCGTCGCGGCGACAGCCGCAGAGCGACGCCCTGGGTACGGGTTCGATTCAGCGAGGTAGCCCTGAAAGGGCGAAACAAAGCGGTGCATCCCGCACGCATCGTTCGTCCGATGCGGCCAAGGCTTGTTTCGCCCCTTCAGGGCTGGTGTTCTCAATCCTCTCATAACCCAGGGCGGCGCTACGCTGCTCCGCCGCTCCGCTCTGCCCTGGGCTGATTTGTGGCTGCCCCTACGGGGCGAAAACCTGTGGATCACCATCAGGGGTGCCCCAGGGGCCACTCGGTCATCCGTGATTTTCCGGATACCGCACAATAGGAAGTCTGGGTGGCCCCTTCTGCCTTACAAGGGGCCTTGATCATAAGGTTGCGCATCGTAACCCGAAGCGTCAGCGAGGAAGAGCGGCGTTTTCCTCGCTGACGCGTCGGGTTACGATGATCCGCTGCTAACGCTTTGCGCAACCTTATGATCAAGGCCCTTACAAGGCAACTCGACCTCGAGCCAAACGGCAGCCTTGATCGGCTCACTCGTACCGATTGGCGAACTTGAGCGATCTACGACCATGATCTCTTGTTTCGCCAGGACTTTCCCGACCTCTGCGACGCGCTTCGACTCCAGCCAGCCGCACTAACGTACGCGGACTATGCGGATATCGTGGCTGTCTGGATTCGCAATAACCCGCTGTAACGCTGGCGCGGGTATCCCGTCGCCGCTCTTCATTTACCGTTCTCCGATTCGTGACGACTAGCGGCAGTGCTGGAGTCGAAGGCTCTGGAGAGCCATGCTACGATCGTCCGCTAACGGACGGCTACCGCCGAAAAAGAAGCATCAGGGAAGGGAGGAAACTGTCCTCGCGAGGCGGAAGCCCAGGATCACGTCGCGGTTGCCGGGGCTGAACCCGTTACGGAACGCCGCCCGGCAGTAGGACGCGACGAAGTTCCAACTGCCGCCCCGGTTCACCCGGTCCGGGCCTCTTGACGCCCCCGTTGGATCGTCCAGCGGCGACGCCGCGTAGTAGCCCTCACCGCACCAGTCCTGACACCATTCCCACACGTTCCCGTGCATGTCGTACAGGCCCCAGGAGTTCGGCGCCGTCTGCCGCACGGGATGCGTCTTCCCTTCGGCGTTGGCATTGAACCACGCCTGCTCCTTCAACACAGCCTCATCGTCAGTCCCCAACCAGGTCGTCGCAGTCCCGGCCCGGCAGGCATGCTCCCATTCGGCCTCCGTCGGCAAGCGATACCCCGCGTCAGCCGCCTGCTCCTGCGGCTGTTCCCCCAGCTTGAGGCAGAATACCGCTGCCTCGTCCCAGTTGACCCTCTCCACCGGACGCGTCGGGTCGTCCTTGAACTGGCTCGGATTGCTGCCGATCACCCGCTCGTACTCGGCCTGCGTTACCTCGCACTGCCCCAGGTAAAACGGCTTGGTGATTCGGACACGATGTTTGGGGGCTTCGGACGCCAGGTGGTCGATATACCATTGATCCACTTTTCGCGACTTGGCGTCTTCGAGCAACCGGGCAACCTCCTCGGCGGTCGAACCCATGTCGAACTCGCCCGGTGGGATCAAGACGAATCGCATGCCGATCGAGTTCGTCATCTCGACCGGCACGCCCAGGTGCTTGGCCCAGGTGGCTTGGTGCGACTTGGCTTGGACCGCGTCGAACGGGGCGTTGGCGGGCGGAGGAGAGCCCGGGGGGAGCTTCCAGGGGGCAGCCGGGTTGACGAGCGGACCGGACCCCTCACCCCCGACCCCTCTCCCCGGAGTACCGGGGCGAGGGGAAGAGGTCCCCGCACTGTTTCCGGCTACCGAGCGAGGGGAGGAGGTCCCCGGACTGTTTCCGGCTACCGAGCGAGGGGAAGAGGTCCCCGGGCTGTTTCCGGCTACCGGCCGAGGAGAGGAGGTCCCCGGTCCCGCCGCTTCGCTCGCCGTCTCAACAGTCACGTTCCCGCCCTCCGGCACCGGGACGCGCGCCACTTCCCGGCCTCCTTTGTCACGCACAATGACCCAGATGCCAAGCAACACCAGTAGCAACCCTCCGGCGCCGGCAGCCGTCAGTTTCCTCCAGTCCTGCCACCCATCACCTCGTAGCATGACTCTCCAGAGCCGTGCCTGAACGACGCCACCGTGCCGAGACACTCGCGATGCGGCACGGCTCTGGAGAGCCATGCTACGGACATTCGTCCCGGCTTTCGCCGGTTCCGGGCGAGCCAACGACTGCTCCATCTGCGGGTCCGTGGCCACCTGCGGCTTTGACCAGGTGAGCGTCTCGTCAGGCTCGGCGACGGGGGCCGGCGCGGTCTTGGTCGCCAACGCTGCCGCCCGCGAAGATCCACTCAAGGCTGGACCTGGCCGGTGCGACGCGGCCGATGGTCCCAGAGCCCCCAGGAACTCGTCCCACTTCACATCTTCGACGACGGCGGCACCCACGGTCGCGGCGGCCGCCATACTGCCGCGCAACGGCTCCACATCCGCGATCAACTCCGCGATCGTCTGATAACGATCGCCGGGCGTCTTGGCGACCATGCGGCGGAAGACGGCCTCCAGCGGCGGGGACACTTCCAGCCGAACGCTGCTCAGGGTCGGGATCGGCTTGGTTTGGTGCGCCATGAGTTTCTCCACGACGGTTTCGCCGGCATACAGGGACTGGCCGGTCAGCAAATACCAGAGCGTGACGCCCAAGCTGTAGATGTCGGCGCGCCCGTCGGCGCGCTTGGTGTCCAGCGCTTGCTCCGGCGCCATGTAATCCACGGTCCCCATGATTTGTCCGGTGCCCGTCAGTTGGTCCTGTTGGGCACCGGCCGAGTCGAGCCGAGCCAGACCCATGTCCAGGATCTTGACGGTTCCTTGCCGATCCAAGACCAGGTTCGCCGGCTTGATGTCGCGATGCACCACGCCGTGCTCGTGAGCGTACTGCAGGCCGCGGGCTGCTTGCAGGATGCAGTCCAGGGCCTGGTCGAGCGGCAGGGGACCCTGTTGTTTGACCAGCGTCAACAGATCGGTGCCCTCCACGTACGCCATGACCAGGAAGTGCGTACCGCCCGCTTCGTCGGCGTCGTGGGCGACCACGATATTCGGATGCGTCAGCCGCGCGGCAGCCTCCACCTCACGTTGGAACCGCCGTAGCGATTCGGGCGTCCGCACGACCTTCGGCGAAAGGACCTTCAGGGCGACCAATCGCTTCATCCGCCGGTGCTCGGCCTTCAGCACCAGGCCCATGCCTCCCTGGCCCAGTTTGTCCAGGATGACGTAGTTGCCCAGGACCAGCGACTTACCTCGGCGAGAATAGATCTCTTGGGCCTGGTACGCGGTCAACTTCTTCTGCCGGACCAGTTGGCGAGCCAACGCTTCGCCGTCCAGGGGCTTGCTGCTGGCACGCAGTCCAGCCACGACCGACGCGATATCGTCGCTGGACATCAGGCCGCTGTCGGCAAGCTGTTGGGTGAATTGGTCGAGGGAGATTGCCATGACGATTGTCTCACGTATCGGCGTTCCCGCGAAGAACCATTTGCCGCAGCGGGCGTTGATCGTAACACTACAAATGCCATCACTTAGCATTTCGCAATGTTATGATCAAGGCCCCCCAGCGGGAATGTCATCCCAGAAGAGAGCCACCCCGCCGGACCCGAATCAGTTCACCATCAGACGCGTGCTCACGCTTAGCCCCGAGCAGCGCTCGGTGACGGTCACGCGGTACTCGCCGACGTCGTCGTTGAGTGCCGGACGGAAGGGCACCGTGGCCCGCCCCCGCTCGAGGCGGTACAGTCCCGACTCGTCGTGCGGCTGCCCCGCGGGGCCGGTGATCCGCACGTCGGCCAGCTGGCGCCCGTTTACGGGCTTCCCGGCGGCGTCCAGCAACGTCACCTGAAGCGTCCCAACGGCCCCCCGGGTAAAGGTGGGCTCGCCGATCACTGCGAGCTTCCCGAACACACCGGGATAGACACAGAGCAGCCGTCCCCCGGCCGCCGGCAGAGCCACGTCCACCGCCAGCCGCCCGTCCTTGAACTCCACGGGCAACTGCTGCGAGGTGACGAACTCGTAGACCGCGCTTCCGGCCGGCGCGGCGATGCTCATGCGGGCGGTCTGCGGCTTGCCGTACGGCTTCCAGTCCGGCTTCTTCGTCCATTGGCTGTAGGGCCCCACCCGGCGGTCGTTGTTGACCACGACTACGTACTTGATACCATCGGCTTCACGTGTGTTGACGAGCAGCGGGCCCTCGCTCCCCTGCGCGTACGCAGCCAGCCCCGGCCGCAAGGTCTCGTGGAGCCCGGCGAGCAAGCCGCGGACCTCCGCGAAGTACGCATCCTGCTTCTCCGTGGGGAAGGTCCACCAGTACTCGTACTTCATCTTGAGGCTGGTCATCTGCGGGTAGCTCTGCTGGCAGTGGGAGTCCACCACGATGCGGGTGCCCGCCTCAGAGGCCGCCAGCAACTCCCGGTAGACGTTCTCCTGCACATACATCGCTGCGGGGAAGAAGATGACCTTATACTTGGCCAGGTTCCCCGGGGTGATGTCGTAATCGCTGAGGATATCGTAGGGGATCCCGGAGTTGGCTAGCACCTTCTTCCACGCGTTGGGATAGTGTGCTACGCCCCAGTTCCAGCCGCCCTCCCCGGCGACGAACCACAGCGTACTCTGGGGCAGGAGCAGGGCCAGGGGTCGCTGGCTATTGGGGACGCCCTGGAGCATCGTTCCCAGCGGGCCGAGGTCCTCCTTCAGGGCCCGCCCCAGCGCCTGCGTGCTGCCGGATACCGCATACCGCCCGTTTTGGCCCCGCTCGCCGTCGAAATAGCCGCCCACGTCCCAATAATAGAGCGCGTCGGAGGGGACCAAGCCCGTCGCCACCCAGGCCTGCCCGATGGCGTCGTCCGGCGTGGGGGCCAGGTTCTTCTTCTTCCCGTCCGGCTCGGTGGTCTCCACCGAGACGTAGTTCAGCCCCAGCGTCGTCGCGAAGGGCTTGCCGGTGCCGCGCATGATGAAGTACGACTGCTGCAACTCGTTCCAGATGACGGTGGGGTCCGTGGAGTACGACCAAGAGCCGCCGGCATCCAGTTCTTGGTACTGCCCCCGGGATTGAACGGCATCCGTCCAGGTGCTCACGTCTGGACGGATGGCTTTGACCGCCCGGGCCGCTTTGAAGTTGTTCTGCCAGTTGAGGCCGCCGCCCTCCTCCCACCACCGCAGGAAGCGAAAGGTCTCGGGCACGGTGCGATAGACGCCGTCCGCCCCCGGCTTCTGGTCGGCCGGGAAGCTGCACAGGATGTGGTTGTGGGGAGTGCCGAACTTCCAGCCCGCGGCGGGTACGGGTGCCCCGAACTCCTTGAGTACGTAGAGTACGTAGGCATCGAACCAGGCCTGGTGGGCCTCCTGGCCGGGCAAGTCCCCGGAGCCGGTCTCGGAGTTGAGGAGCATGCGCCACCAGTTGGGCATCACGGCCATCTGCCGGGCCATGGACCGGGCGGACTCCTCGCCGCCTCGGAAGTGCCAATCGAACGAGAAGCCCAGGGCCCCCAGCCGCTCCACCGTGCCCGGATCCGCGCTGGTGTTGATAGCGTTCAGCCCCAAGTCGCGGTAGTACTGGAGTTCGGCTGCAGTCAGCCCTCCGTGCCAGGTGGAGATCACGAAATTGTCGCGCCGCAACGCGGGAACCACCTGCACCGGGAATTCGCGATAGGCGATCGGGCCGCCGTCGGCCCGTGAGACGGCCGCGCGAACGACATAGTCGCCCGGCTTCAGCCGCGCCGGCGAAAAGTCGAGGACGGCGGCTGCGCGCCCCTGCTCGAGCGTGACCTGGCGGGTGCTCACCACGAGGTCGTCGAGGGCCCAGTCCACGGTCACCGGTGAGTTCCGGAGTCCGGTGCTGGCGATCTGCACCTCGAATTGCGCCGCGGTCTCGTCGCGGTAGAAGACGCTGCGCGGGCCGGCGGCCAGGGCCGCCGGTGCCGCGCCGGCCCGCAGTTCGGCGATACCTCCGGCCAGTTGGGCGATCTCCGCCGGGGTGAGCGCCCGCCGGAAGACGGCGAATTCGTCCAACACCGAGTTGGCGAATTGCTCTCGCCCGCACCCGATGCGCAGGGCGTAGGTATCCACAAGACCGCTGATGTCCGGGTCTCGCCGGAGGAAGTTGATCACCGGCTTGCCGTCCCGGTACACGACGGCCGTGTTCGCGTTCCAGGTCATTGCGAGGTGGTGCCACGGGCCAGCGGTGGCTGGTCCCACTGCGCCGCCGGCGTACACCGGTATGGACTGCCCCTCTTGGTTCACGTTTTGACCAGCGTGAACGGTGTAGGTGCTGAGACCCCATTGCGGATCGGTCCAGCCACGCAGGAAGCCAAACCAGTCAACCGCCCCCGGGCCCTGGAGGTTGCAGTCCGAGGGAGGCGTGAGGTTCCAGAAGGCCACCGTGCCCTCGGTGCGCGGGAAGACCCGCAGCAGGCTGGGTGTGGAGAAACTCAGGCCTGTGCCGGGGACGCTCGTGCCGCCGGGCGTCCAAGTCGTAGGCTGCAGCCGCTGATGAGGGTAGTAGAGGCAAGACTCGAACTGAAAGCCGTCGGCCAGGAGTTGGGCTGCCTTGTCGCTCGTCAGCGCAATGCTCAGCATGGCGGTCCGCACGGGCAGACGCACATCCCCCGTCGCCGTGCAGGCCACCCGCTGCCACCCACCGGACAGTGTGACCTCCCGTGGTTCGCTGGTGTCCGCCTGGCGATCGGCGGCCGGCTGCTTCGTCTTGGGATCGATCAACTCGGCCGGGGCGAACTGCAGCAGCAGCCGGACCTTCGCGTCCTGGGGGCCCTTGAGATAGCAGGAAGCCAAGAGGGTGACGGTCGGCTGATGCCCGGCGCCGGGGCGTAGAACTTCGACCTTGACGGGGACCGTGGAGAACCCGGCGCCGGCGCTCTTGCAGGAGACGGACAGGACTCGCTGGCCGAAACCGGTGTCGGTCGGCAGACTCTCCAGAACCGCGTCGGACTGCTTGACGAAGCCGGAGATGTCCGTCTCCACGTCGGCCATCGGGGGGGGCAGGTAGTTGAGCTGCGGCACCTCGAAGTAGTAGCCCCGGCCGAACCGGCCCGGGGCGAAGTGCCGCTGCTCCAAGCTGACGGGGATCCAGCCGTCGTCGCGGGTGAGCATCCCATCCGGCTGCTCGAAGTTCAGCAGCCAGAGCAGGTCCTGCTCCACCCGCGAGAGCTTGGCCTGGGCGGCCGCGCGCTCCGCCTCAGCGCGATCCAGCCTCGCTCGAATGGCCTCCTCCGTGCCTCCTCCCGGCGGCGCGGCGGCGACCGTGGCAGTCATCACCGCCAGGATGAACGCAACGCACAGACATTGGGTGATCCGGGTGGGCTCGGGCTGCGGCGGCTCCGCAGCCCGCACGGCCTGTGGCAGCACCCACGGAACCAGTCCGAGCAACGACAAAGGGAACCTGCATGGCATGTTGACTCGCTCCACGACAAGGGTATTCCAAGCACTCGAGCACGAGAGCGTTCAGACCGATAGTCAATTTGATGTCCGCGGACAAGCCTGAGCGTATCAGGGACGACTGGTGTGTCCAGGGGCCCGGGAGCTTGGTGCAGGTTCTCATGTCAAGTTGACGGCCGATCAGGCGGACGGCAAGACACGACGGCTCTCCGGCGGGAACGTCGGCACTGATGACAGCCCCCGTCGTGATCGCCACTACGAGCAAGGCAAGAACAATCGCATGATGGTTCAACATCATCAGCCCTTTCGAAGTCTCTTACGATTTGCAACATTGTGCAATTCCCTCCTCTGTGTCTGTCGCGCCTCTGTGGTGCCCCATGTCGCAAGGGCCGGACACTCAGGAGTCGCCAGCCGAGGGGCACCACAGAGACGTGACACACGCAGAGGAACCATCGGACGTCGTCCCACCCAGCACTTCGCGGTCGGGGATCGAGGGCTCGTCGCGCCACGAACCGTCGACCAACGTGTCGGCGATGGTGGTCCAGACGCTCACGGGCTGGCCGGCTTTGAGGGGCCCCGGCGTCGCAACGCGGGCAAGGGGCGACGAGCCGCCGCCTGGCCGCGATTCGGCACCGCAATGCGTGTGGGACGCATTCACCAACAGGGAGTTGCGTGGCAGGCCGTACTTCTCTTGCACGGCGGCTTCCAGCCAGTCCCGCAACGTCCGGGGCACGCGGATCAGGTCCATGGTGCCTTCATGAAACTCCGCGCCACCAAGGCCAATAAGGGGCTATCCGAAAACCGGCTTTCCCATGTACGACGGCCCTCCGAGGCCGTCGAATTCACTACCCCGACGGCCTCGGAGGGCCGTCGTACAGCCGTCTTCGGATACCGCCAGGGCCAGCGGTACTACGCTTATGCCGTATCGAGACGAACCATGGCTTCCAACGGATCCCGCTCGAGAAGATCGGACTGTTCACTTCGGCTCTGGCCTGCGCGTATGCGCTGGCGGTCACGGACGTGGTCCGCTATCCTGACGGGATGACGCGGGCCGTGGCCACGCTGTTGGGTGAGTTTCAGAGGGATCAAGAGGAACTGTCATGAGATGCGTCTCGTTGTCGGCGATCATGGGATTGTTCGTCGTCGGTTCTGGAATAGCACGCCCTGGTGAGGCAGCGACGCCGGTGCCCACCGGTCCGAGCGTGAGTTCCGCCGTCGTTTCTCTCGACGACGACAATTGGCTGCTGGCCACCGACCCGACCAATGTGGGCCGGGACCAGAAGTGGTTCGACGGACCCCAGTCAGAGGCCAAGCGAACCAAGGTGCCGTGGATCATCCAGGATGCCTTTCCGGGCTACCACGGTGTGGCCTGGTACTGGCGCACGTTCACCCCGCCAGCCCATCCCCATGCCGGTGGCCGTTACCTGCTGCGTTTCTGGGCCGTCGACTACCTGGCCGAGGTGTGGCTCAATGGGAAGCACGTGGGCGGACACGAGGGGGGCGAAGGCGTCTTTCTCCTGGATGTGACCGACGCCGTCAGGCCCCAGCAGCCTAACCTGCTGGCGGTCCGCGTGCTCAATCCGAACAACGAGCGAATCGACGGCATCGTCCTGGCCGAAACTTGCCACTACGCCAAGTCCGAGCCCTTCCGGCCGGGCCTGACCTTCAACCCGGGCGGCATCGTGGATTCCGTGGAGCTACTGGTCTCGCCGCTGGTTCGGGTGGAGGACCTGGCTGTGCGTCCCGACTGGAAGACGGGGGTCATCGAGATTCAGGCCAACATCCGCAATGCCTCACTGGCGGCCGTCTCCGGGCGGATCGGGCTGACGGTTGGGCCGGCAGCGGGCGGAGAGACGCTTGACGCGGCGCTCGTAGCCCAGGAGCTCCAGCCGGGAGACACGCCGGTCAAGGCCCACATCCAGGTGAGCCAGCCGCGGCTCTGGGAGTTGAACGATCCGTATCTCTATCGCGTGACCGCGCGGGTCCAGGTGGAGGGTTCCTCGTCGCTGGACGAGAGCTCCACGAACTGCGGGTTCCGGGATTTCCGGTTTGCCGACGGCCATTTCCGGCTCAACGGCCGGCGGTTGTTCCTGAAGAGCTCGCACACGGCCACGATCTACCCCATCGGGCTGCACTGGCCGCACGATCCCAACCTTGCCCGGCGAGAGATGCTCCAGATGAAGCTGATGGGGTTCAATGCCATCCGCTTCTTTTGCTCCGTCCCGACCCGCTACCAACTGGACCTGTGCGACGAGCTGGGACTCATGATCTATGAGGAATCCTTCGCCGGCTGGTTCCTGGCCGACTCCCCCAAGATGAAAGAACGGTTCGACCACGAGGTCAGCGACATGCTCCGGCGGGATCGGAACCATCCTTGCGTCGTGATGTGGGGACTCTTGAACGAGATGCCCGACGGCGCGGTGTTCCGGCACGCCGTCGCAATGCTGCCCCTGGTCCGGTCGCTGGATGACACGCGCGTGGTGCTGCTCAACAGCGGGCGATTCGACGGCCGAACCGGCACGACAGGGGGCGGATCGATGGCCGGAATCTCCATCTGGCAGGACCAGTCCGGCGCCTTGGAACCGAACGTTACCTACAACGGCACCCAGGCCCCCATCAGCGCCCTGGGCGTCCTCTGGGACCCCGGACGGCTGTCCCTGCATCCCGGTCCCGCTGGCGAGTTCTGCGTGGTCCGCTGGACGGCGCCGTCGGACGGCAAGTACTCGCTATCGGCCAAGTTCAGCAGCATCGCCGAGAAGGCCACAACCGACGTCCATGTCCTCCACAACGGCAAGCCGATTTTCGACAGCCTCATCAACCTGGAAGGTCATGGGAGGGAGGCGCCCTTTGCCGCGGACGCGTCGGTCAAGTCTGGCGACACGATCGACTTCGCCGTGGGCTGGGGCAATGGCAATTATGGCGCCGACAGCACGGGCATTGAGATCTCGATCAGGTCGGCCGACGGAAAGACATCTGACGCCGCGCGTGAGTTCTCCGTCGCAAAGAACCCCAGTGGCGTGTGGCGTTTCGGCCGGTTCAAGGCGGGTGTCTCGCCGGACGCATCGACGTTCCATGCCTATGACAAAGGCCGGGTGATCGGCGATCCCACCGAGACCAGAGAGCTGATCGGCGGCCTCTCCAATCCGGGCTCCAAGGTCTGGGAGGACGTGGTGAGCGATCAACACCCGTACCAAAGGGTCCCGCACACGGCAGGGATCATCCGCGCCCTGCGAGCGATCAACGGCGGCAAGCTCCCCGTCTTCATCTCCGAATACGGCATCGGCAGCAGCCTGGATCTCGTGAAGCTGACCCGGGATTACGAACAGCTCGGCGCCGAGCACGTCGAGGACGCCCGGTGGTATCGCGCCAAGTTGGACCAGTTCATGGCGGACTGGAAGCGGTGGAATCTGGAGGATACCTTCGCCAGCCCCGAGGACTATTTCGCCCGGTGCCTGGCCCGCATGGGCCAGCAGCGACTGTTGAGCCTGAACTGCATCCGTTCGAATCCCAACTGTGTCGGCCACAGCATGACCGGGACCACCGACTGCGGTGACGCCGGGGAGGGGATAGTCACCCTGTTCAGGCAGCTCAAACCCGGCACGGTGGACGCCATCTTCGACGGCTGGTATCCACTCCGCTGGTGCCTGTTCGTCGAGCCGGTGCAGGTGTACCGTGGCCAAGCGGCCCATCTCGAAGCTGTGCTGTCCAACGAGGATGTCCTCAAGCCGGGTGAGTATCCGGCGCGGGTTCAGGTGGTTGCTCCCCATGCGCGGAGCATCTTCGACAAGACGATCACGGTCACCATCCCCGATCCCGCGACCCAACCTCAGCCGGCCTTCGCCCTGCCGGTGTTCGCCGAGGATGTGTTGCTCGACGGACCAGCGGGCAAGTACCGTTTCTTGGTCACCTTCCAGCAGGGTGCCGCAGCAGCGGGCGGCCAAGCTGAGTTCTATGTAGGCGATCCGGCGGAACTGCCGACGGTGCCGGCGGAAGTCGCGCTCTGGGGAGCAGACCCGGCCTTGGCCAAGTGGCTCGCTGACCAGGGTGTCCGTACGCGGCCCTGCTCCCCTCTTCCGCGTGAAGGAGAGGGACAAGGGGTGCGAGAACCGGGCGCCGAGACGGTTTCCAAACGTGAAGTGCTGCTTGCCTCCGCGGTTCCGCCCGCGCCGGGCGGGGCTGCCGCATTTCGTGATCTCGCCCGGCAGATCGCCCGCGGCTCGACGGTGGTCTTCCTTTCTCCCGCGGTGTTTGCCAAGGGCGATCAGCCGGCCGCCTGGGTGCCGCTGGCCGGGAAAGGGTCTCTGGCGAGCCTGCCGTCATGGCTCTACCACAAGGACGAATGGGCCAAGCACCACCCGATTTTCGATGGACTTCCGGCCGGCGACCTGCTGGACTACACGTTCTATCGGGACATCATTCCGGACGCGGCCTGGGTCGGCCAGGATCCACCCGCCGAGGTGGTCGCCGGTGCGATCAATACGTCGCTCGACTACTCAGCCGGACTGTTGGTCTCAGTTCACACGCTCGGCGCGGGCAGGTTCATCCTCAACACGCTGCACGTCCGCGAGAACCTAGGCCGCAACCCGGCCGCCGACCGCCTGCTATTGAACATGCTCCGCTACGCCGCCCGCGACACGGGACAGCCGCTCGCCGAACTGCCAGTCGACTTCGAACAGCAGCTCAAGACGCTGGGATATTGACGCGTCCCAAAGGTTAACCAATCGGAATGACCGGAGTAGGTGTTTGGCGGAACGGCAGCGGTGAGCTTGAAGCGGGGCGAGACTTTCGTGTGCTGCGAAAGTTCCAATAATCGGGAAACCTGGACCAAGGCGAACGCTGGAAAGAAAACTGCCAGCCAGACGCCAAACCCGGACAGCAAGCCAGGCTCGTGCCCCTCACCCCCGATCCCTCTCCCCGGAGTACCGGGGCGAGGGGAGACTGCGTGCGCGCAATTCCCGTTTGCGGACCGCATAGCCGAAGCCGCACATCCGATGCGTGCCGCCGCACGCCGTGCCAATCACCGGTTGCTTGAGTTCCTCCGCGATGAGCCGCTCGATGGCATGTTTGGCCGATGAGGCCGTCAGGAACTCGCGCCGGGTGCCAAACATGGGGGCGTTCTTCTCTCCACTTCGCCATCAATCCGCCGGCTCGGATTCCCAAGGTCGCGTCCGAGCGGTCCGTTTTCGTCCTCGCTTCAAGGCTCGGCCAACCGCGTGGGCCACGCGGTCCGCGGCGAGATTGACCGTCGCGGTGAACCGTGTCTCGGCGTGGCTGACGCGAATCATCTTGCCTCCGGCGAGTTGCACGGCGATAGGAAAAGTTTTTTTCCCCTCAGCAAGCGATTCAGCAGCGATCGACAGGCGACCGTATTCCTGCGATTGCATATTGGTAAGTCCCACCATAGAATCCGCTTACGGCAGTGCGTCTCACTTGCCGCTGGCTGACGCAGATGGCACCGTAATTGCGTTGGGCGGGGGCCGGGCCGACGCTTCTGATGGAGTTCCTCCCTGCCGAGCTGAGCCAGGACGGGCATCCCAATGCGGACGCGGTCGTCGAGCACTTTATTGGAAAGGACACGGAAGCATGGCCAACGACACCCTCGGAGGAGCGAAGACGCTCTTGGATGTTTTCTTTCACGAGCAAGATCAGCATCTCCTGAATGCCTTTCGCGCACGTTTGGAGAGAACGGATCGTCGCACCCAATTGGCTCAGATTTCCGGCATCCATGACGAGGCGGTGCTGGATCGTCTGATCGAGTTGAACATCGGACCCGACACGCTGGCGGCCATGGCGGTCGTCCCGCTCGTTTGTGTGGCTTGGGCCGATGGGAAAGTCCAGGAGGCTGAGCGTCAGGCCGTCTTGGCGGCCGCCAAAACGGCTGGCGTGCCGCCTCAGAATGGTCGCTACCCGTTGCTGGAATATTGGCTGAACGAACGACCGGGCGCGGAGTTGCTGGAGGCCTGGGAGCACTACATCCAAGGTCTTTGCCAGCGGCTGGACGAGCACGAGATCGGAGAGCTCAAGCGTGATCTACTGGATCGAGCGCGCGACGTGGCTGAAGCGGCCGGGGGAATATTCGGGTTCGGGAACAAGACTTCTGCAGCCGAACGCGCCATGCTGGCCAGACTTGAGCAGGCGTTCGGTGGAGTAGCCAAGCAGCCCCATTAACCGCAAGTGACAGTAGTTCCGAGTTCGCAGCGGCGTTGCGAATTGGCGTAGCTGATTTTTCTCGTTCCGATGCTCTGCGTCGGAATGCAAGCCACGGACGCTCTGCGTCCTTGGGTAGACGACGCGGAGCGTCAAAACACTTGCGTTCCCACGCGGAGCGTGGGAACGAGAGAGACGCGAATCTGGAAGGCGGTTCAAGACACTTCGCCCGCGGCCTCGTTGATCAGGTACTTGGCAGCCACCGTTTCCAGGGGCAGCGGTGCTGACTGGCCAGACGCCAACAGACGTAGCGTCTCCAGGTCGGAACGCCAAGCCACTTTGCCAGGCGCCAGCAGGAACGTGCTACCCGGCTCATAGGTCGTCAGCAGCTTGCCATCCTGGAAGTAGTAGTGCGCATCGCTGACGTCGGCGGGATAGACACGCATCGACGGTGGAATGTCGCTGGGCTTGAACCACAGCTTGATTTCCCGCTCCGCCTCACTCACCGTGGCCGAGGCGTGAATTAGATTGTCCATACGCTCGCCGATCACCTTCCCTGCGGCGTCTGCGACCGGGACGATCGTACCCAGGGCGCGGATACAGCCGGGCTTCTTTTCTCGGGCCACGTGCGGATTGGTCGGGCCGACGATGTCGCGAATCTTTTGCACCGCGTCCGGGCCGCGATAGACCAGGGCGATAACGCGGCGCCGGTGGGGTTCGTCCGGGTAATGGGCGAGGCCCATGATGTAGTCCAGCAGTGGCAAATAGAATACCTTGCCTCGATGTTCGGCGTAATGCTCTTCGGCCAGCATCCGGTGGACGTGGACGATCTTGGCTCCGGCAAAACGCAGGCCACTGTGGACCTCCGAAAGCAGAGACAACACATATCCGGTCAACGAGTTCTTCAGACAGTCCGGTTTGATGAGCACCAGCGTCTGTTCCAGGGCTGTGTTTTCCATGTCAAATGTCCTTCTTCAAACTCGCGGATGAAAAGTGATACCGCCCGCGGTCGGCAGCGGCCCGTTCAGCCGCGAGCGAACCACAGGACGGTGCGTCGGCCTGGGGTCGCCTGTCTCCTGCGGCCCATGTTACCGAAAAAGCCGCCTCGCCAGAAGACGAGCCGCGAGGATTTCCCGAATTGCGGAGGTGCCCAGGCCGGGGCTGGGCCCTATTTTTCGTCCAGCACTTCGACTGCGGCGAACTTCTTGCCTTCGAGCATTTCCAGGCTCGCGCCGCCGCCGGTGCTGACGTGGGAGACCTTGTCGGCGAAGCCCAGCTTCTCGATGGCTGCCGCACTGTCGCCGCCACCGATAATGCTGGTGGCGCTGCTGTCGGCAATCGCCTGCGCGACGGTCTTCGTGCCGGCGTCGAACGGAGGCATCTCGAACACGCCCATCGGGCCGTTCCAAACCACCGTCTGCGCCTCCTTGACCAGCTTCCCGTACAACGCGGCCGTCTGCGGGCCGATGTCCAGCCCCATGAAGCCGTCGGGGATCTCGCCAGCCGGGACGACCCGCTTGACACAGTCGGCAGCAAACTTGTCGCCGCAGTGATCGTCGACCGGCAGGACCAATTTGCTACCGCCGACAGCGATCAGTTCCTTGGCGAGGTCGACCTTGTCCAGTTCCACCTTGCTGCTGCCCACCCGGCCGCCTCTGGCCAGACTGAACGTGTAGGCCATGGCGCCGCCGATCAGCACCTTGTCGCAGATGCCCAGCAGGTTCTTGATGACTTCGATTTTGTCGGACACTTTGGCCCCACCGAGAATCGCGATGAACGGCCGCTTCGGAGCGGCGATCGCGTCGCTGAGGTACTGGATTTCCTTCTCCACCAGGAAACCGACCACCTTGGGCTTGCCGACCATGGCCTGGGGGACGGCAAACATTGAGGCGTCCGTGCGATGGCAGGTGCCGAAGGCGTCATTGCAGTAGATGTCGGCCATGTCAGCCAGCTGCTTGGCGAACTCCGCATCGCCGTCCTTCTCGCCGGGCTGGAATCGCAAATTCTCCAGCACCGCGACGTCACCGCTGCCCAACGCCTGCACTTTGGCTCGTGCGTCTGCCCCCACCGTATCGGTGGCAAAAGCGACCGGCTTGCCCAGCATTTCCCCCAACCGCTCGGCTGCGGGCTTCAGGCTGTACTTGGTCTCGGGCTTGTCTTTGGGGCGTCCCAAGTGGCTGATCAGAATCAACCGCCCGCCACGGTCGATCACGGACCGGATGGACGGTAGAGCCATCCGAATTCGCCGGTCGTCGGTAATCTTCTGCTGGTCATCCAAGGGAACGTTGAAGTCCACACGCATCAAAATGGTCTTGCCGGAGACATCCACTGCTTGAATCGATTTCTTGGCCATAGCTTTCCTTCTTTCAACCTCTAACTCTCGATAGAAACTGTGCTGCATCACTGCAGTGAGGATGGTCCTATTACATAGACTTTTGGCCGGACGAGCAAGGACCCTGGGGATTCGACTTGTTCGAAATAAATTGCGAATTCTTGGGCAGTCTGGAGTTTGCGACCTCTTCGACCATGCTTATAATATCGCGGCTTGGTGCCGGACGCAGTGTGCGTTGAGGGCGATTGCGCGTGGGTCGCGCGAGATTGGTTGCAGAAATTTCGCGGAGGCTTGCCCTCATTCTTATTGAACTCACGGTGGGGTACGCGACCTGACCCTGCCGGGGACCTGCAGAACGGAAGTGATCGGCGTGGACTTTCAACTGAACCTGACGACGGACACCGTGGACCGGCTGAATCCACTGCAGCCGCTGTGCTTTGAACCTCAGATTCCGGTTCGCGAGGTCATCCAGGTGATGAAGTCGCGAGGTCGGGGCGCGGCCGTCATTTGTCACGAGGGCGTGGTGGTCGGCATTTTCACCGACCGGGACGCGCTGCGAGTGATGGCCACGGGCGCCGACTTGGATGTGCCGATCGCGGACGAGATGACTCGCGACCCGGTGGTTTTGTCGAACCACGACACCGTCGGCAAGGCCATTGCGACCATGTCTCGCGGCGGTTATCGTCGGCTGCCGATCGTGGATGCAAGCGGTCGGCCGATCGGAATTGTCCGGGTCAAGCAAATCCTGCATTATCTGGTCCAACATTTTCCTGCCGCCATCTACACCTTGCCACCCGGTCCTGACGTCGCTACCAAAGAACGTGAAGGAGCCTGAGTCGCCGACAGCGTTGTCTCGGTGGGCCCAGGCCGCTACAGTATCTGGGGGGCTTTCTCCCGTGCCTCGTGAGTGAACCATGCCGATAACCTCGATTGATCCAACTCTCAAGCATCCGAAGCCCGTCCAGCAACTCGCTTCGGCGACCGTGCGTTTCGCCGGAGATTCCGGCGACGGCATGCAGTTGACAGGCAGCCAATTAACCACGGCCTCAGCCCTGCTCGGCAACGACGTCGCCACATTTCCCGACTACCCTGCCGAGATCCGGGCGCCCAAGGGCACGCGGGGCGGCGTGAGTGGCTTCCAGGTCCAGTTTGCCTCCGAAGACATTTTCACCCCCGGCGACCGTCTGGACGCTTTGGTCGCAATGAATCCCGCGGCCTTGGTGACCAACCTTGGCGATCTGCTGCCAGGCGGCATCCTGATCGTCAATGAGGATGCCTTCACGCCCAAGGACTTGCGGCTGGCGAATTGCAGCAGCAATCCGTTGGATGACGGCAGTCTCTCGTCCTACCGGGTGATCAAGGTTCCGATGACAACCCTGACCCGCAAGGCGGTTGAGGATTTGGGGCTGGGGCAGAAATTTGCCGACCGCTGCAAGAACTTCTTCGCCACCGGCTTGATCTTCTGGATCTACGGCCGCCCGCTGGACGCCACCTTGCGGTTCATCCAGGAGAAGTTCGGCAACAAGCCGGACATCGCCCAAGCCAACGAGCGGGCTCTGCGGGCTGGCTGGTACTATGGCGAAACCACGGAAGCCTTCGAGATCAGCTACCAGGTCGAGGCCGCCAAGCTGGAGCCGGGGCTGTATCGGAACCTGATGGGCAACCAAGCCGTGGCCTGGGGTCTGTTGGCTGCCGCCACCGTGAGTGGCAAGGAGCTGTTCTACGGTTCGTATCCCATCACTCCGGCCTCCGAAATCCTGCACGAATTGAGCCGGCTCAAGAACTTCGGCGTCCGCACGTTCCAGGCGGAGGACGAGATCGCGGCCATCTGCTCGGCGATTGGGGCGGCCTTCGGCGGCGCACTGGCGGTGACCGGGACCAGCGGACCGGGTCTTGCTCTGAAGAGCGAGGCGATGGGTTTAGCGGTCATGTTGGAATTGCCGCTGCTGATTGTCAGCGTGCAACGGGGTGGTCCCAGTACCGGTCTGCCGACGAAAACCGAGCAGGCGGACCTGTGGCAGGTCATGTACGGTCGCAACGGCGAATCGCCGATGCCCGTGTTGGCTTGCAGGAGTCCGGCGGAGTGTTTCGAGGCGACGTTGGAGGCCTGGCGGATTGCCGTGCGGTTCATGACGCCGGTCGTGCTGTTGTCCGACGGTTACATCGCCAACGGTGCGGAGCCGTGGCGGATTCCCAAGCTGGAAGACTTGCCCAAGATTCCGGTCATGCACCCGGGGCCTCTGCCGGAGGACGAAACATTCCAACCGTACGCCCGCGATGAACGCCTGGCGCGGCCTTGGGCCTTGCCTGGCACGCCGGGGTTGATGCACCGGATCGGCGGGCTGGAGAAGGAGGACATCACCGGAAATGTCTGTTACGACGGTGATAATCATCAGCGGATGATCCACTTGCGGGCTCAGAAAATTGCGAACATCGCCCACGATATCCCGCCGCAGGATGTCGTCGGTCCCGACCATGGTGACTTGCTCGTGCTGAGTTGGGGCGGCACGTTCGGGGCTTGCCGGACCGCCTGCGAAAGTTGCCAGGCCGCGGGATTGTCGGTGGCTCACGCGCATCTGCGGTATCTGAATCCATTCCCGGCCAACCTGGGTGAGATCCTCCCGCGTTACCGCCGCGTGTTAATCCCCGAGTTGAACTCGGGTCAACTGCGGATGATGATTCGTGGGACCTACTTGGTGGACGCCCTGGGCTTCAATAAGTTGAAGGGCAAGCCGTTTGCGGTGGAGGAAATCATGGAGAAGATCAAGGAGATTTTGGGCTAGTGTGGCGCGGGGGACGGCACCCGCCGAGATTCGCCGTACAGAAGGGGGTCGGGTGTTCAGAAATTCATTTTTCGCGGGGCAACGACTGTGAGTACGGAAAGCACCTGGCCCGCGAAAAAATGATTTTCGGAACACCCGACCCCTGGCCTGCAACCGTTCGTTCTCAAACTGCCCGATAACCATTGTGTTTTGAAGAGACTTATGTCCAGCTCACAACTGCCTGTGCTCACCGCGGCTGATTTCGCCAGCGACCAAGACGTGCGTTGGTGCCCCGGCTGCGGCGACTATTCGATTCTCGCGCAGATGAAGAAGATGCTGCCGAGTCTGGGTGTGCCTTGCGAGAACACGGTGTTCATTTCGGGCATCGGTTGTTCCAGTCGGTTCCCGTATTACCTGAACACGTACGGGATGCACAGTATCCACGGGCGCGCGCCGGGTGTCGCCAGCGGTCTGAAGGCGGTCCGCCCGGACTTGCAGGTCTGGGTGATTACCGGCGACGGCGACGGCTTGAGTATCGGCGGCAACCACCTGATGCATTGCATCCGCCGCAACATGGATCTCAACATCATTCTGTTCAACAACCGCATCTACGGTCTGACGAAAGGCCAGTACTCGCCCACGTCGCCGCTGGGCCAAGTCACCAAGAGCTCGCCGATGGGGGCCATCGACAACCCCTTGCATCCGCTGTCGATTGCCATTGGTTGCGAGGCGACCTTTGTGGCCCGAGCGATTGACGTCAACATCAAGCATCTGGGCGTGATTCTGCAGCGGGCTGCCCAGCACCGCGGCACGGCGTTCATTGAGGTGTATCAGAACTGCGTCGTGTTCAATGGCTCGGCCTGGGACTACGCCACCGACCGCGACGCGAAGGATGACAACGTTCTGGAACTGGTGCATGGCAAACCGTTGGTGTTCGGGAAGAACCGGAACAAAGGGATTCGCTTGAACGGACTGAATCCGGAAGTCGTCGAGTTGGGTCAAGGCATCACGGAAGACGACCTGTTGTTCCACGACGAGCGGGCGCCGGAGCCGAGTCTGGCCTACCTGCTGAGCCGGTTGCGGCACGAAGACGGATTCCCCGAACCGATTGGCGTCTTCCGCGCCATCGAGGCGCCGATGTACGACGAGGAGTGCAACCGACAACTGGTTGTCGCGCGGGAAAAGCAGGGGCCTGGGGACCTGCATCAACTGTTTACTTCTGGCGAAACCTGGGTGGTACCATGATCATCTGTCCCTATTGCGACCAAGAGAATCTGCCCGGCGCGGATGTCTGCGAGCAGTGTGGCAACTCGCTCAGCGACTTGAACCTGCCGGTGCCGGTGACCGAACTAGAACGTAGTCTACTGAGAGATCGCGTGCGGACAGTGACCACGATGCCGCCGTTGACCGTTCTTCCTGAGACACGGATTCGCGAAGTGCTGCAGCTTATGCATGACCGTCAGGTCGGCTGCGTGATGGTTGTCGAGCACCGCAAACTGGTCGGCATCTTCACAGAACGCGATGCCTTGTTGAAGCTGGGTACGGAGGCCGTCGCCCTGGGTGACCGACCCGTGGCGGAGTTCATGACGCCCCAGCCTCAGACACTGCGTCTGGATGCGAAGATCGCGTTCGCCCTGCAGCGGATGGATCTCGGTGGCTTCCGCCATGTCCCGGTGATGTCCCGGGACGACGAACCGGTAGGCGTAATTTCCGTGCGGGATATCCTGGACTACATTACTGAAAAGATTGCTTCCTAACGCACGGCCGAAAAGCAACTCCCTCGCCCCGGTACTCCGGGGAGAGGGTAGGGGTGGCCCGCGCAAAATTGGGGAGTCGGGCGTCAAACGAATGGTCCTGTTTTCGTTCCGCCCCCATCCGGGCTTGCCCCGGTGGAGCGAGGTTTCTGGACCACGCCACGGGGCCGCAACCGCCTCACTTCTTCCGCCGCATTCCGCCCGCCGCCTCCGGCGGCGGGCGGAATGCGGCGGAAGACAGCACGGCTGGCGTCTGCCGACGTAGTGTACGAAACGCAATTCCACCGGGGCAAACCCGAATGGCACGAGGTTAAACGTAAGTCGTTGTCATTCCGCCACTTTCCCCACTGGGCCTGCCCCAGTGGAAAAAGGGTTTGGTCTGGGGTGTTCAGTTTGTCTGATTCTGCGTTGAATTGGTGTTTTCCCGAATGCCTGATTTTGTTCCATTCTGGTTTGCCTCGCGGAGCGATTACGAAATCAAGGATGACCGAGTGGCCCCTGGGGCACCCCTGCTCGTGAT
>JAPLNJ010000848.1 GCA_026692885.1 Planctomycetota bacterium
ATTGCAGAGCGTCACTCGGACGACCGGGGCGGCTTTCCTTTCGAAGTACAGGACCTCGACCCATTGTGCAGCCCGGCCGCCTGTCTTCTCTTGTGCCACCCGGAGAGACGTGACCGCATCAAAGTCGACCTGTTGGTTCGCGGTCATGCCCCAAATCCCACCGCGGATGTCGACGCCCCGATCGTGAACGACGACGCGTTCCAAGAACAAGGATGGCGCGACCGCCAGGGCAGCGCCGGCCCCCCCGATGATCATGGTCCAGCCGTAACGAGCGGAACGGCGCTAGCCGCCGGTGGCGTTCGGAACCGGCGGCTAGCGCCTTGCCGCTCACGCATCGCGCCCCCCACTCGGGGCGAAAACCTGGAATCACGATCAGGGCGTTGTCCCGCGCTGTCCTGTGCGCCCCTGCGGGGCAAGCAGCGAAACAGGCTCTCGCCCTTGCCATCGTGCCAATTTCCCATGTCAACCCGAACTTTGCATCGCCCTAGCTGTGCCCATCACAACTGCTTGTGATTGGTGGGCACGGCCCACCCTACGCCTCATCGCCATACAGTGTATGCCCGCGGCATACGCTCAGGCCGCTGGCCCAGTAGCTCTTCTGGCGAAAAACACAGGCTGAACCGCCGAACTTCGCCTGCTTTCGCCGCTTTTCCTGCGATTCCCGCTGTTCCGACGGAAGGACCGGCGTTCGGCACGGAGGTTGCTTTGGCGAGTGATACCGATGGAAGCAAACCACCCCACAACGTGAGCAAGGAATCAAGCCATGTCCAAGGATCAACGACTGCTGGTCGTCGACGATGAAGAAGCCATTTGCGAGGGCTGCCGTCGCATCTTCACCCGGCAGGGCTTCGCGGTCGAAAAGACCAGCGACGCCCAAGTCGGCCTGCAACTGGCCGAAGAAAATGACTACGCGGCAATCCTCCTGGACATCAAGATGCCCACCATGACCGGGATCGAGTTCCTGGAACAATTGCGGAACAAGCGGCCGAACGTGCCCGTGATCCTCATGACCGGCTATCCCAGCGTGCCCAACGCCATTTCGGCCATCCGGCTGGGTGCGGCGGGCTACGTCACCAAGCCGTTTACCCCGGAGGAAATCTCCAGCGCCGTGCATAAGCACGTGCGGGGCGTCACGGCGGAGAGCTGCGAGCAGGCGGCGGAAACAGCGCACGATGATTGGGCACCGGCCGCCGAAGGCGTGAGTTTCTGGAACGCCGCTTGGGTCCAACACGGCCAGGATGGGACGGCACGCATGGGCACGCTGACGCCTCGTTTGCCAGCCGCGGTGATCCGTAGCGTCCGGCTACCGCAGATCGGCGAGACGGTTTACCAAGGACTGCCGCTGGCCGCGATCGAACGTGAAGGTCAGTCGCCCCAGATCGTGGCCGCGCCGCTGTCGGGCGTGGTAGTGGCTGTCAACGAACGGTTGGCCAAACAGGCCGCCACGTTGTGGGAAGACTCCTGCGGACAAGGTTGGCTCGCCGCCATCAGCCCCACGCGTTACGACGAAGAAATCGAGCGTTGCAGCCGTCGTCGTGTGATCCTGCTGAACGCCGATGCGGCCTCGGCACAACAGCAACAGGAAAAATTAGTGGCCCTGGGCTGCCAAGTGCGTGCGGCCAAGACCTGGGAAGATCTGGCGCTGCCGCTGCAAGACCAGCGGTTCGGAGTGATCGTGCTGGACGCGGCTTCGTTCGGTCCGGACGGTCCAGACCTGGTGCAGCGAATCAATGCCGCCGATTCGGAGCGGAAGATCGTGCTGGTGGCCGCCGGCGATTCGTCCTTGGAAGCTGCCTATCGCGCTTGCCGGATCTTCTACTACGCGGTGGAACCGTTTGTCGACAACGAGATCATCGACATCCTCCAGGCCGCGTTCCGTGTGCCGGTGGTCGCTCCGGCCAAGCGAGCCGGCGACCGGAAAGCGACCGGACATATCGCGACGATCAACCTGGTCAACCGTAACGGCAGCAAGGTGCGTCTGATGGCCGCCGCGGGACTGCTGAAAGGCGACGAGGGAGTCGGCTTGTGGATCCGCCAGCGACTGCTCGACCGTCTGCTGCCGATCGAGACGAGTTTCGGCGAACAAGTCATCACACCGACCAACATCGCCAAGCTCGCCAGTGTCTGCGATCGCGTGGTTGTGCTGATCGGCCGTGACATCGAACGTCTGCCGGGCAGTCTGTTGCGCGACACCAAGGCGGCCTACTTGGCCGTTTCCGGGGCCGGCTTGGAGAACGTGACCACGCTGGTCGTGCAGCCCGTCAAACAGGAAAGCGGTCTGGCCGGACTCGACGAGGCCACCCAGGCGGTGCTGGCCGAGCATATCGTCAATGAGTTGACCTCGTATTGAACTGAGGGTCGGGAAGATCTGACCAGGAAGGGCCAGGATGTAGTGGCTTGCCATGCCTACCAACACAACGACCGCGATCGAGACCGTGGAGGAACTGGCGCACACCCACGTCCGCGACTGCTACCAGTGCGGCAAGTGTTCGGCCGGTTGCCCGGTGGCGGAGCGGATGGACATGATGCCCAACCAGCTGATTCGCTTGGTGCAGCTGGGCCGCGTGGACAAGGCCGTGCGCGCGGCGGCGATCTGGGAATGCGTGTCCTGCCTGACCTGCACCACGCGTTGTCCGAAGTCCGTCGACTGCGCCGGCCTGCTGGACGCGCTCCGGCAATTGGCCGTGCAGCAGGACGCCGTCCCCCCGACCCAGCGTCGGACGATCGTGTTCCAGCAAGCCTTCCTGGACAATATCCGCCGCAACGGGCGGTTGGCCGAATTGGAATTGGTCAGGACCTTTAAGACCCGGGCCTTTTGGGACGACCTGAACATCCCCCTGTTGTTCAAAGACGCCCTGCTCGCGCCGCAGTTGCTCCAGCGGGGCAAGCTGCACCTGCGTGCAGGCCGAGTCAAGGATCGGAAACTGGTGAAACGGATCTTCGACAAGTGCTTGGCTACCGGCGTCGTTTAGCTGCGACCTAGCGGGAAGCGCGCCGAGCGGCCCGGCTTTTCCGGGTGCGCGCTCCCCGTTGGGGCGCGGTTAAACGACCGGATGCCTCCCACCCCCTCCCAGGAATCGCCATCATGGAAATCGGCTATTATCCCGGCTGTGCCTTGCATGGCTCGTCCGGCGACTACGAGCTGTCGGTCCGGGCCTGCCTGGCAGCGTTGGGCGTGCGGTTGCGGGAACTGGATGACTGGATCTGCTGCGGAGCCACGGCGGCGCATACCCTCAACCGCAAGCTGGCCGTGGCCCTGCCCGCCCGGAATCTGGCTTTGGCGGAACGCGATGGCATGCAGGAGCTCTTGGCGCCCTGTCCGATGTGTTCCATGGAACTGCTCAAGGCCCGCTGTCTGCTGTCGACCGACGCGGCCGTCCGCCGGGAGATGTCCGAGATTGTCGAATTGGACGTCAGCGGCAGCACCCAAGTCTTCAACCTGATCCAGGTCTTTCAGAAAGTCGGCATCGAACGGATCCAAGCGGCGGCCGTCCGCCAGCTGGACGACCTCCGGCCCGCCTGCTACTACGGCTGCCTGCTCACGCGCCCGCCCGGCACGGTCCAGTTCGATGATTGCGAGCAGCCCAGCTCGATGGAAACCCTGCTGCGGGAACTGGGGGCCGAGCCGGTCGAGTGGAATTACAAGACCGAATGTTGCGGCGCCGGCATGACGATGGCCAACGAGGGCACCGTGTTGGAGTTGGGGCACCGCATCTTATCGAACGCGACCGCGCATGGTGCCAATTGCCTGGTGGTAGCCTGTCCCATGTGTCACGTGAACCTGGACATGAAGCAGGCGGCGGTCAACCAGCGGTACGATGTGACGCACGACATGGTCGTCTACTACCTGTCCGACCTCGTCGGGCTGGCGTTGGGCTTAGACGAACGAGCGCTGGGCATTCCGCAGCACTTCGTGATTCGGAGATGACGCATTGCTTGTGGGCAGTTGAAACGACTGGGTTGCGGTTTGGCTGCTGGAGGGAATAGAGCTTTCATGACGCGGATCGGTGTCTTTACTTGCTGGTGTGGCGAAAACATCGCGCGCAACGTCGACGTGCAAAGTGTGGCTGACCAAGCGGCCCACCTGCCGACCGTGCGTTGCTCGGTGGCCTGCAAGTACATGTGCTCCGATCCGGGGCAGAAGCTGATCCGCGACAAGATCGCCGAGGAACGTCTGGACGCGGTGGTGATCGCCTCCTGCTCGCCGCACATGCACTTGAAGACCTTTCGCAAGGCGGCCGAGCGAGCCGGCGTCAATCCGTATCTCGTCGAAATGGCCAACATCCGCGAGCACTGCTCCTGGGTCCATCACGACAGACCTCGGGCCACCGCCAAAGCCGTCGACCTGATCCGCATGTCCGTGGCCAAAGTCCGCCAGAACCGCGCCCTGGATCCGATTCGCGTGCCGGTGACTCGCAAGGCGCTGGTCATCGGTGGCGGCGTGGCGGGCATCCAGGCCGCCTTGGACCTGGCCGACGCCGGCATTCCGGTAGTGTTGGTGGAACGCGAACCGTCGATCGGTGGCAAGATGGCCGGCCTGTCCGAGACGTTCCCCACGCTCGACTGCTCGCAGTGCATCCTCACGCCGCGGATGGTCGAGGTGGCTCAGCACCCGAACATCACGCTCTATACCTGTTCGGAGGTCGAAGCGGTGGCCGGCTACGTCGGCAACTTCCAGGTCACGATCCGCAAACGGGCACGTTACGTGGACATGGACAAGTGCACCGGCTGCGGCGTGTGCTGGAATGTCTGTCCCTCGAAGAAAACGCCCAGCGAGTTCGATTACGGCCTGGGCACGCGGACGGCGATCTACGTGCCTTTTCCGCAAGCCGTCCCCGCCCGACCGATGATCGACAACAAGGCCTGCCTCCGCCTGACCAAAGGCAAGTGCGGCGTGTGCGCCAAGAAATGCCAAGCCGGCGCGATTCTGTTCGAGGACCAGGACGCCTTGGTCCGCGAAGACGTCGGAGCCATCATCGTGGCCACCGGCTACCAACTGTACGGCATCGGTAAACGGGCGGACGACGCCCGCGTGTCCGGCTATGGCGAGTACGGCTACGGCCGCTACCGGGACGTCATCAACTCGCTGCAGTTCGAACGGTTGGTCTCCGCCTCCGGCCCCACCAGCGGCGAACTGCGGCGGCCCTCGGACGGGAAAGTCCCCAAGACCGTGGTCTTCGTCAGCTGCGTCGGCTCGCGCGACAATGCCAAGGGCCTGTCGTACTGCTCGAAGATCTGCTGCATGGTCAACGCCAAACACACCATGTTGTTCAAGCATAAAGTGCACGACGGCGAAGCGCACGTCTTTTACATGGACATCCGCGCGGGCGGCAAGAACTACGACGAGTTCGTCCGTCGCGCGATCGAGCAGGACGGGGCCCATTACCATCGCGGCCGCGTGTCGAAGATCACGGAGGAAGGCGGCCAGTTGATCGTCCGCGGCATCGACACCCTGGCCGGCGAGCCGTTAACGATCGCCGCCGACCTGGTGGTGCTGGCGTCGGCCATGCGTCCGGCCGACGGGGTCGAGGAACTGGCGCAGAAAGTCAACGTTGGCTACGACGAGTTTGGCTTCCTGTCCGAATCGCATCCGAAGCTGCGGCCGGTCGAGACGAACGCCGCCGGGGTGTTCGTCTGCGGCGCCTGCCACGGTCCGAAGGATATCCCCGAAGCGGTGTCCCAAGCCTCGGCCGCGGCCGGCAAAGTGCAATTGATGTTCAGCCGCGAGCAGCTCCACCGGGAACCGGAGATTGCCTGCATCACCGAAGCGACCTGCGCCGGCTGCTTCGCCTGTCGCCGCGGCTGTCCGTATCACGCCATCGATCAAGTCGAGATCCGCGACCGCCAAGGAAAACTGCTCAAACAGGTCGCGCGGATCAATCCCGGCTTGTGCCTGGGCTGCGGCACGTGTGTGGCGATCTGCCCTTCGAAGAGCGCCGACCTGGAAGGTTTTTCCGAGCAACAGATCTACGCCATGGTGGAGAGCCTGCAATGATGTCCGCCACTGAATCCGAATTCGAACCTAAGATCATCGCCTACGTGTGCAACTGGTGCACGTACTTGGGCGCCGACTTGGCTGGCACCAATCGCTTGGAGTATCCGGCCAATGTCCGCATCGTCCGGTTGCCCTGCACCGGGCGGATCGATTTCAACCTGCTCGTCAAAGCCTTTGAGATCGGGGCCGACGCCGTGTTGGTCTCCGGCTGCCATCCGGGCGATTGCCACTACACGTCAGGCAACTATCACGCCCGGCGCCGCTGGATCCTGTTTCGCCAATTGCTGGCCACCCTGGGCATTGAAACCGAACGCGTGCATTTCACCTGGATCTCGGCTGCCGAGGGCAAGAAGTGGCAGCAGGTGATCCGCGAGATCACGGAACAGACGCGGCAGCTGGGCCCGTATCGTGCGTACCGGCAGATTTGTGAGGCCTGACATGTTGCAGCAACTCCGCCAAACCTGCCGCCAATTGCTTCAAGAAGGCACCGTCCAGGTGGTCATCGGCTACGGGCAGGCCACGCAGGCCGTCTCGCCCTATCCGGTCTTCGTGACGTCGCCCGACGACGTCGGCCAATTGGTCTGGAACGAACGCTGCCGAGCGAACCTGGCCAAGTACCTGTTGCGGAAAGAAATCCGCGCCCTGGGCAAGCCGGCCCTGGTCGTCAAGGGCTGCGACGAACGGGCACTGGTGGTGCTGGAGCAGGAATCCCAGCTCGACCGTTCGCAAATCGTGGTAATCGGCATGGCCTGTCCGGGAATGGACGAGCCACGGTGTGCCGCCTGCGACGCACATCAGCCGAGGTTTGCCAACGTGATGATCGGCGAAGTGGCCAACGAGGGTCTGCCGGCTCAGCGCCGTTATGCCGCGTTGCACGCCTTCATGGAACGCTCGGCCGCCGAGCGGATGGCTTACTGGACGACCGAGTTGGCGCGTTGTGTGAAGTGCTACGCCTGCCGGCAGGCCTGTCCCTTGTGCTACTGCGAGCGGTGCATCGTCGACAAGAATCGGCCGACCAGCCTGGATACCTCGGCGACGCTCAAGGGGAACTTCGCCTGGCACATCACCCGGGCGTTTCATCTGGCCGGCCGTTGCGTCGGCTGCGAGCAGTGTACGCGGGTGTGTCCGGCCGGCATCGATTTGCGGTTGCTGAATCTGGCCATGGCCCAGGCGGCCGAGGAGAGTTTTGCCTTCCGCGCCGGAACCGATCCGCAGGCCGCGCCGATTCTGGGTAGTTACTCGCAACAGGATCAGGAGACGTTCATCCGCTAACTCGTTTAACCCGGAGCCGGGCACCCGCGGTAATGTCAATTTCATTTTGGTAGCACGGATGGCAAGGCCGGGGCGCGGATGAGGAATGCGAACCGTAGCCGAAAATCGTCGTTGTAACGTGGCGGGCAACAAGAATCGTCCACGGAGGACATCCTTCCTATTCGTCCATCGGCTGTCATCCGAGCCCCGGCTTTGCCATCCGAGCTATTTCAGGACGCAGGGGGTATCACCCAGGTCGGATAGGACATCGATCCTGCCAGAGAAGAGTAAGATCATGAGTCAAGTCATTTCCATCACCAAGCTTCGCATCCTAGTCGAGACGTGGCTGCGCGACGGCCAGCGGGTCGTGGCACCGGTGCGGGTTAAGCCCAATCTGGTCAGCTACCAACCGGTGCAGACGGCCGAGCAAGTGACGCTGGAGGGCTTCGTGCGACCGGCGAACTCGATCAAAGAGGTCGTCTTTCCCCGGCACGAGAAGCTGTTTCAATACCGGGTCCGCAACAAGCAGATCGAGTTACTACCCGTTGAACCACCGGCCCAACCGCAGGTCGTGCTGGCCGCTCGGCCCTGCGATGCGGCGGCGCTGCCGATCCTGGATCACGTGTTCAACTGGGATTTCCATGATGCGGCTTACAATCGTCGCCGCGCGTTGACCACCGTCGTGTCGCTGGCCTGCCAAGAGCACGATCCGCATTGTTTCTGTACCTCAGTCGGTTGCAGCCCGGACGATCCGCGCGGCTCGGATGCCATGCTGTACGCTTTGGGCGACGGCAGCTACGAAGTCCGAACCTCGACAGACAAGGGCCAAGCCCTGTTCGTCGGTCACCTGCAGACATCCCTGCAGGTCGGCGGCGGTTTTCCCGGCCCGGAACAGCGGGCTAACCTGCAGGCGGTCGGCGAATTCCTGGCCGGCGATTTCGAGCGGCCGGAGTGGGCCGGGTGGACCAATCGCTGCCTGGGCTGCGGCGCCTGTGCCTATGGTTGCCCCACCTGCCACTGCTTCGACATGGTCGACGAGGGCGGTACCACCTGTGGCGCCCGCGTCCGCAATTGGGATGCCTGTCAGTTTAATCAGTTCACGCTGCATGCCTCGGGGCACAACCCGCGCAGCGTGCAGTCGCAACGGCAGCGACAACGGGTCTATCACAAGTTTCACGTCTACCCGCAGAAGTTTGGCGAGGTGCTCTGCACCGGCTGCGGCAATTGCACTCGCAATTGTCCCGTGGGCCTGGGTGTGTTGTCGGTGCTGGAGGCCATGCAGACGGCGGGCGAGTTGTAGGTCAGTCTTTCCAGGCTGACGCGTAGGCCACGTCAGGCTGGAAAGCCTGACCTACCGGGTGGCGGCCTCCAGGCCGCGTCAAGGGAGATCGCAACGCATGACCAATATCTACCAACCCGACCTGATGGAAGTCCTGGAAGTCCACCAGCAGACGGCCGATGTGAAGTCGGTGCGGATCCGGTTCCGCGACGAGGACCGGGCGCGCGACTTCAAGTTTCGGGTCGGCCAGTTCGGCATGTTCTCGGTGTTCGGTTGCGGCGAGTCGACGTTCAACATCTGCTCCAGCTCGAACTGGAAGGACTTCCTCGAATTCTGCTTCCGCCGCACGGGCAAGGTGACCGACGCGCTGTGGTCGCTGGAGAAAAACGACACGATCGGTTTCCGCGGCCCCTATGGGAACGCCTACCCGATGGACAAGTGGATCGGCAAGAACCTGCTCTTCATCGGCGGCGGGATCGCCATGCCGCCGATCCGCTGCGCCATTTGGTACGCCCTGGAGAACCGCGCCGACTACGGCGAGATCACGATCGTGTACGGCGCCCGCAAGGCCGGCGATCTGGTCTTCCGCCACGAATTGGATCGTTGGGCGGAATACGATCGGGTGCGCGTGATCCGGTGCGTGGACCCCGGCGGGGAAACACCCGACTGGGACGGCGAGGTGGGCTTCGTGCCGGCGGTGACCGAACGCGCTCAGCTCTCGGCCGATAACGCCGTGGCCCTGGTGATCGGCCCGCCGGTGATGATCAAGTTCACGCTGCCCGTCCTGGCGAAACTGGGCCTGACCGACCGCGACGTCTACACCAGCCTCGAAAACCGGATGAAGTGCGGCGTCGGCAAGTGCGGCCGCTGCAACTGCGGTCCGGTCTACGTCTGCAAGGAGGGCCCGGTGTTCACGTTGGCACAGCTCAAGGAATTGCCGAGCGATTACTAGTGAGAGGGCCTGACAGGGGTCGACTCCTGAACTGGGGTTTCCTGCAGGAGCAGCTGGACGGCTGGCGGGATCCAGCCGCTGCTCCAATGGTGGGTTCGCTGAGGACCGTCCTCGTAATGGTGCGAAACGCCCAGCTTGAGCATTAGCGCGTGGGCCGCTTCGTGCTGGTCACGGAAATTGTCATAGCCCAGCAGGAACAGCCGAGGTGCCCCACGCAGCTCCGCCGCGCGTTGCGCCAGCAACGTGCTGATGCGGTAGTGCTCGAAGTTGTCCTGCGTCCCGTAGATGTCGCCCATCCCGTAGCGATTCGGCTGGGCCATCGACACGGGCGCATCCCAGGCGACCGCTCGGCCGAACAGGTCGGGATGCCGCAGCAACAGGCTGAAGGCTCCGTAGCCGGATTTGCTGAACCCGAGCAGTCGCCGGCCTGCCGGCGCGGCCTCGACCGGGTACTGCCTTTCGATCAACGGCATGACAACCTTCAGGAAATAGGTCTCCTGACGGATGGCAGCATTGCTCGGGTGGTCGGCGTACCAGGGTAGGTGCGAGAAGGTGGGGGCGACGAAGAACGCTTGATACCGGTTGTGCAAGTCGTGTTTTTGGACATCTGCCAACCCGTCCCCCCAGCGGTTTTCGGTGCCGGCTTCCACGGGCAGCACATAGACCACCGGATAACGCCGGCTCGGCTGCCAATGATCGGGCGGCAGAACGCGAAGCTCCGTCGGGGCGCCCTGGTACTCCGAGCGCAGCGTGTGCTTGAGGATTCCGGACCGGTCTTTGGTGGCCGCGTCATCCGCAGCCTCTGCTGCTCGGCTGGGGTCACACCTGCCCAACAGTCCGTCTGCCATCGTCAGCCCTAGGACGATCGCCGTGGCCACCAGCAAGCGGATCATGCTCAAGACTCCCTGGGGTCTGTCGAAGTTACAGCCTAGAGGCCGCATCACGAACCATCGCCAGCAGTGTACCAGACGGCGCGCCGGTGGCTATACGGCACGCGGCTCAGGATTCGGTCTCTCCGCTTGACCACGCCGGGTGCTCGGGCGTAAACTGCGGCGTTTGGACGCGACGAGTTTTTTACCGTGGGAGATCTTGCGTTGACAGCAACCTGTGTGATCGGTTTGCAGTGGGGCGATGAAGCCAAGGGTAAGATCGTCGACCTGCTGACGGACCAGTACGATATCGTGGTCCGTTACCAGGGCGGGGCCAACGCCGGCCATACGGTCGTCGTGGGTAGCGAGGTCTATAAACTACATCATGTGCCTAGCGGAATTCTGCGGAAGCGGGTCATCAACGTCGTGGGACCGGGCGTGGTCCTCAATCCGCCGGTGATCCTGCAGGAGATCGACTCCCTGGTGCAGCGGGGCATCGCCGTCGGCGAGAACTTGATGCTCAGCGATCGGGTGCACGTGGTTTTTCCGTGGCACATCGCCGAGGATCGGGCCGCGGAGGCGGCGGCCGCGAAAGGCGCCGGCATCGGCACGACCTTGCGCGGCATCGGACCCTGTTATTGTGACAAGTACGGGCGGTCCCAAGCGATCCGGCTGGGCGACATGCTCCGCTCCGACTTCCCGGAGCGCGTGCGACAGGTGGTCGAGTTCAAGCGGCGCCTGCTGGCCGCCTACGCTTCGGACGTGCAGCTGGACGCCGAGCAGATCACCACCGAATTCCAAGGGCATGCGGAGCGTCTACGGCCCCACGTGGCCGACACCACGACCTACCTGTTGGATGCGTTGGACGCGGGTAAACGCCTGCTCATGGAAGGCGCCCAGGGCACGATGCTGGACATCGATCACGGGACCTTCCCGTTCGTGACCAGCAGCAACAGTTCCGGCGTCGGTATGTCGGCCGGGTCGGGCGTGCCGGCACGCTGGCTGACCAAAGTCATCGGCGTGGCCAAAGCCTACACGACCCGTGTGGGCGGGGGCCCGTTCCCGACCGAACTGAACGACGCGACCGGCGACCGTATTCGCGAGTTGGGTCATGAGTATGGCACGACGACCGGGCGGCCGCGCCGCTGCGGCTGGTTCGACGCGGTGGCCGTGCGTTACGCGGCCCGTTTGGGCGGCATCCACGGCATCTCGCTGATGATGATGGACGTGCTCAGCCATCTGCCCGAAATCAACATCTGCGTGGCCTACGACCTGGACGGCCAGCGTCTGACGCACGTGCCCAGCCATGTCGACGATCTGCGCCGCCTGAAGCCGATCTTCGAGACGTGGCCCGGCTGGCAACAGGATGTCACGCAGGCGCGCCGGCTCCAGGATCTGCCCGCCGGGGCGCGGCGCTACCTCGATCGCGTCAGCGAACTGGTCGGCCGCCCAATCGAGATGGTGTCGGTCGGTCCGGATCGCGCGCAGACGATCTGTGAAACGTGAACGACTGGTCGGGGACGAACGATGCCTGACGTCGCCGCAGACAACACGGTCGAGCTGACCGAGATCCCGCGGGAGCGGTTGCCGCGTCATATCGCCATCATCATGGACGGCAACGGCCGCTGGGCTCAGCGCCGCCATCTGCCGCGCATCGAAGGGCACCGCCGCGGCGTGGCCAGTGTGCGGCGGACCGTCGAAGAGTGCGCGCGGCTGGGCCTCGAACAACTGACGCTGTATTGCCTGTCCAGCGAGAACTGGAAACGGCCGCAACCGGAACTCGATTTCCTGATGCATCTGCTGGAACAGTACATGATCGAGGAACGGGGCACGATCATGCAGCAGAATATCGTGGTCGACATCATCGGCCGCCGCGATGGGATTCCGTCGCAGGTCCAGCAGCAAATGGACCAGACGGTACGGCTGAGTTCCCACAACACGGGCATGCGACTATGC
Organism: Planctomycetota bacterium; assembly: GCA_026692885.1. The sequence continues at coordinate 12,303 of JAPLNJ010000848.1, forward strand.
CTGGCGATCAACTACGGCGGACGGGCCGAGCTGGTCGATGCCGTACGGGCGATTGCCCGCCGCGTGCGAGACGAGGACCTGGCCGTCGAGGACATCGACGAGCAGTCGATTTCGCAGCACCTGTATACGGCCGGCAGGCCCGATCCGGATCTGCTGATCCGCACGGCGGGGGAAATGCGGATCAGCAACTTCCTGCTGTGGCAGATCAGTTATGCCGAATTGTGGGTCACGCCACGTTGCTGGCCGGAATTCGGCGAACAGGACCTCCACCAGGCTTTTCGCGACTACGCCGCGCGCGATCGCCGCTTCGGCGGGCTGACGGTGACGTAGGTCAGGCTTTCCAGCCGGACTCTCCGGAGCCGGACAGTATCGGCAGCGACTCGCTGTACAGAAGTCGCTCCTGCACGGCTCTGGAGAGCCATGCTACTTTGGTGCCCGCCGGCCACTGACGAAGGGATTGCCGCTCACGAAGAACCGCAGCGGCAGCTCGTGGCCCGAGGTCACACCGATCCGTGGCGAATGCGCGATGCGGAAGGCCGGCGGGTGGTCGGCGTCGTCCTCCGCGATCCACAACTGCTCGCCCAGCGTTAAATCCCACCCATCCAGCCGCTTGTCGATCGCCAGGGCTTCGCACAACTTGGCCGGCCCGCTGGCCAAGGCGCGGATCTCGTCCTGTCTGGCAATTTGTTCCGGTTCTGTGACGGCGTTGAAGCAGTACCGGGCGTGAATGGGGTAGACGTACGCGTGTCCCGGCGGACCGAACATCGAGGCGTTCTTGCGGGTGCGGCCGCGGGCCGCATGACACGCCGGATCGTGCTCCGCCAGATACGCCTCCGTCTCCACGATCCGGCCGACGGCCAGACCTTCGTGCATCTCGCGCAGCAACAACTTTCCCAAGAGAGCCTGGGCCACGGAGACGGAATCGCGGTCATAGAAGCTGCGGGGCAGCGGAGTAGACGCCATGGGTAAACAATCCTAGCCCCACCTACCATGACGTGTTTGCGGAGCATTCGCAAGGCGTCCTACGAGAGCCGTCCCGCGGGATCGAAGGCTGCGGCGGCATGGCGGGTTGTCCCGATCCCGGCCGCGCGTGTACGATATCGGCGGATTCGACCGTGGGGTATTTTCCTGCTGCACCTGTCTGCTCAAGCCTCCGAAGGGACACTAGCCATGTGGAAGACGTTCGCTCTGATGGCGGGATTCTTCGCCGCCCTGGGGTCTGTCAACGCCGTTGGTGCAGCCGACCAACTGCTGGTCGAGGCCGAGAGCTTCCAGGACCGCGGCGGCTGGGAACTGGACACCCAATTCATCCAGATCATGGGCTCGCCCTACTTGCTGGCCCACGGCTTGGGCCGGCCTGTCAAGGACGCCACCACCACAGTCGAATTGCCGGCGTCTGGCAAGTACCGGGTGTTCGTACGCACCAAGGACTGGGTGGCGCGTTGGAATGCGCCGGGCCAGCCCGGCAAGTTCCAGTTGTCGATCGACGGGCAGCCGCTGTCGGAAACCTTTGGTACCCAAGGGGCGGATTGGTTCTGGCACGACGGTGGCACGGTGGAGATCAAGGACCGCCAAGTGCGTCTGGCCTTACATGATTTGACCGGTTTCGAGGGCCGCTGCGACGCCATCTTGTTCACCAAGGATCTCAGCTACACACCGCCCCACGAGTCGGCCGCGTTGGCCGAGTGGCGCCGACAGTTGCTGGGGCTGGACGACCAGCCGACCGAGCAGAGCGGCTACGATCTGGTCGTCGTGGGTGGCGGCTACGCCGGGATGGGAGCGGCCATCTCGGCGGCTCGCATGGGCTGCCGGGTGGCGCTGATCCAGGACCGGCCGGTGCTGGGCGGCAACGGCTCCAGCGAAGTGCGGGTCTGGGCTCAGGGTCTGATTCGCCGTGGCCGTTTCCCACGCATCGGCGAAATCGTGGAGGAGTTCGGCGACCGCGCTACCAAGTCGCCGGGCACGGCCGAGGAGTTCCAGGACGACCGGAAGGAAACGCTCGTCCGCGCCGAGAAGAACATCGCCTTGTTCCTGAACCATCACGCCTACCAAGTCGAGGTCAACGGCTCGCGGGTCGTGGCCGTCCGGACGCTCGACACCAGGACCAGTCAGCGCGAGCGGTTCACGGGCAAGTTGTTCGCCGATTGCACTGGGCACGCCACGATCGGTTTCTTGGCCGGCGCCCACTATGACATGAAGCCCGACGGCCGGATGGGCATGAGCAACATGTGGCGGTGGGACGAGGCCGAGCAACCCACACAGTTCCCGGAGGTGCCCTGGGCGTTGGACTTGGACATGGAAGATTTTCCTTATCCCCGCGACCACCATGCCCCCTGGTTTTGGGAAAGTGGCTTTGACAAGGACCCGATTCGCGAAGCCGAAGCCATCCGCGACTGGAACCTACGGGCCGCCTACGGGGCCTTCAATGCGATGAAGAACCGCGGCGGCAAGGACAAGCACGAAAATGCCTCGTTGACGTGGATGGCCTATATCGGTGGACCTCGTGAGTCGCGGCGATTGTTGGGCGACGTGATCTTGAGCGAAGAAGACGTGGTCTCCAAGCAGGACTTCCCCGACGGCTGCGTGCCGAGCACCTGGTCCATCGATCTGCACTATCCCAAAAAGCAATACGCCAAGAAGTATCCGGACAACCCCTTCATCTCGGTCGCCGAGTTCGATGCGCGCGTCGATCGCAATTTCGGCTATCCCGTCCCCTACCGCTGCTTCTACTCGCGGAACATCTCCAACCTGTTCATGGCGGGGCGCTGCATCAGCGTGACACATGAAGCGTTGGGAACAACCCGCGTGATGAAGACCTGTGGGATGATGGGCGAGGTGGTCGGTAAGGCGGCGGCGATTTGCGTGAAGCAGGATTGCGCGCCGCGCGACGTGTACGAGCAGCACCTGGACGAACTGAAGAAGTTGTTGGAACTGCCGGGCAAAGCCCATCGCGAGACTGTGCAGGCGGAGGTCATCATCCCGGCCAATGTGCCGCCGATCGCGTCGCCGTTCGGCCCGCCGACGGGGCTCGATCCGGCCCAACTGCCAGGACTGGTGATCGACGATCGGCAGGCCACCAAGCAGGGCAAATGGGGTGAGGGGCAAGGCTTGAAGGGCTACGTGGGGCACGGCTACCTGTACGCCTCGGCGGACGCCGCGAACACGGTGCGGTTCGAGTTCAAGCTGGCGGCTACCGGCCGCTACGAGGTGCGTTATGCGTATCAGCCGCACGAGAATCGCGGCCGGACGGTGCCGGTGACAGTGCACAGTGCCGACGGCGAAAAGACCATCCGCATCAACATGCGAGAGGCGCCGCCGTTGGAGCACGGTTTCATCTCGCTCGGCGAGTTCTCCTTTAAGGCCGGCGAGGCCGGCGCGGTAGTCGTCTCCGGCGAGAGCGCCGGCGGCAACGCCCACGCCGATGCCGTGCAGGTGCTGCCGGTGAAGTGAACTCGCGCGCAATCACGGGCGATCGGCAAACCGTCGGCGAGGGCGGCGCTGGACTCCCCTCGCCCCGGTACTCCGGGGGAATCGATCGGGGGTGAGGGGCACTGCCGTTAAGGATTTCCAGGCGGTAGCAACGCGAACCGAAATAACTTCCCGGTTGGGCCGTCACGCACGGCGGCTGGCAAGTGAGCCTGGGCCTGGGGGCCTAACTATGAAGGATTAGATTGTGCGGTGACCGAAGCTAGCGACAGGGCGCAGTGAGAAACCGGTTGACAGGGTGAGCGTTGACCGGTGAGAAAGCCAGCCACAATCTAACTAATCCCTGGTTCAAGTAGCCCGCGGCGAGGGGCTAGCGGCTGCTGTTGCGGCGGCTGGTGTATGGCTTGCTAAGGGGTTTTGCCTTTCGGCCCGCTGCTCTGGGCGGGCATTCTTGAGCTGGCGCTGGACGGGGATCGTCGCGCGGTGGACTCACGATGGCCTGCGGGAGTCACTGGGGTCTGCTTCTTGTGGTTCCGGGGTGATACGGATACACCGCGTGTCCCATTCCTGGGGGCAGGTGTGGCAGTAGAAGAACTTGAGCCAGGAGTAGGCGACCCTGAGGGAGCTCCCTGCCCATTGCTGGTCGTTCTTGATGAACAGCAGGTAGCGTCGCAAATCGTTCTCCGTGGCGATCTGGGGCGACTTGTTCAGCCACGGGGCGAGCTTGCGCACGGCGCGGAGGTAGGATTCATGCGTCCGCTCGGCCAGCTGCATGTCCTGGAGCATCTGCTGAGCGAAGGGGGGGTGAGGGGAATCCTTTTTCGCCGAGCGGGGGTGGACGAGGGGCGCACGGGGTGGCTAGAATTGGGGGCACGACGGGTCATGGGCAGGTACTCCTGAGAAAGCCTCCGCGGACGCTGCGTGCCGAAGTGGCGCGCGGGAATCCGCCGCGGTCAGGAGAACTGTGCGTGGCGGGATGCGTGTGTGCAAAGAAATGTCTGTCGTTGGCCGTGCTGATCCGTCAGGCAGCACGTTTCCGCCGCGCCAGCAGCTTACTTGAACAATGGGGTGCACGCGAGGCGGCATTCGCGTCCGGAATGATGGTTGGGTCACTCGCGCCGCCCGCGTGACCCGTAGCGTTGCGGTCTGCGGCCATCGCCTGCTTGACCAGTCTGGACGCTTGGTCGATACTGGGGGTGCCCCGTGGATGTGGACGGCGATGTGCCTTCCACGGCTGTTCTTGCGGGAAGTCCCACTACTCTGCGAGGTGGACGAATGCATCCGGAAGTCGAACATCTTCGGAAACTCCCCATTGCGGAAAAACTTCGCGTGGTTGAGGAACTCTGGGACGACATCGGCCAATCCGACGAGTCCTTCCCGTTACCGCAGTGGCATCGCGTTGAGGCAGACCACCGCGCGGCGGAACTCGATGCGGATCCCTCCATGGCACTGAGCCGAGAGGAACTTTGGCGTCGCGTCGACACCCGAAATGGCTAAGCGGCTTCGATATCACCCGTTGGTGGCTGACGACATTTCGGCTGCGATCGACTGGTACGAGGGTCGGTCGGTTGGCCTAGGGGAGCGATTTCGTTCGGCAGTTGATGCTCGCTTTGATGACATCGTCGACGCCCACGAGATGTTCCCTCGCGCTTTCGGCGATTCGGACTTTCGGTTCGCCAGGATACCCAAGTTTCCATACGTGGTGCTGTTTCGTGTGCGAGCAGAGATCGTGTACGTGATTGGGCTGTTCCACTCGGCGAGCGATCCAGCAAAATGGCGTCGGCGAGCGAGGATATCGTGACGGTGCGACCGTAACTATGAAGGATTAGATTGTGCGGTGACCGAAGCTAGCGGCAGGGCGCAGTGAGAGACCGGTTGACACGGTGAGCGCTGACCGACGAGGAAGCCAGCCACAATCTAATCCCTGGTTCAAGTAGCCCGCGGCGAGGGACTAGCGGCTGCTATTGCGGCTGGTGGATGGCTTGCTAAGGGGTTTTGCATTTCGGCCCGCTGCTCTTGGCGGGCATTCGAGAGTTGGCGCTGGACGGGGATCGTCGCGCGGTGGACTCACGATGGCCTGCGTGAGTCACCGGGGTCTGCCTCTTGTGGTATCGGGGTGATGCGGTTATCCGCCGCGGTCAGGAGAACTGTGCGTTGCGGGATGCGTGTGTGCAAAGAAATGTCTGTCGTTGGCCGTGCTGATCCGTCAGGCAGCACGTTTCCGCCGCGCCAGCGGCTTACTTGAACAATGGGGATGCACGGGAGCCGCGATAGGGCCGCGCGGTGTGGCCGATCGTTTGGCGCGGCCCCGTGATCCCATTCGTTCGGCCCGTTGAGGCGGACATGCAGTTGCGGCGCGGCATCACCGGTTTCAGGCACGTCGACGACCCGCGGCTGCCGGTCTCCGACTTCGCTGCGTTCCGGCGCTACTGCACCGCGGCTGTGCGAATGCTCGGCGGGCGAGTCGTGTCGATTGACGCACGTCGGCGGGAGACGCAGAGCAGCTTCGGGCTGGCCGTCCTGCAACTTCGTAACCAGACAATCGCTGTCCTGCTCAACGACCACTATCCGGTAATCGCGCACGCTGGTCCACCGGCGGACGGCGACCTTCAACTGAGGTTCGTCGACGCTCCGGACTTGGCCACCGTGTTTCGGGCATGCAGCGTCTGCGAGGTGCTGGAGAGCTGTGATTTGACGGTGCCCCTGACACCGGAAGCCTGTCGGCACCTTGCCCGACCAGAGCTGAAGCAGGTAGACTGCTGGAAACCTCGACGTGTCGGGGACCTAATATTCAACTTTGGGGACTAAAACAGGGCCGGATTTTGGCATGGCGGGCGAGCATTTCCGTGAAGAAGGAACCGTTCTCTCTGGTCTACGCGCCCGTGGTGCATGTTCACCTAGCCGCGATCGACGCGAAGTATGACTCGCTTATCCGCGAGAGGACCGAGGAGCAGTTGACCTACGAACCGGACGTGGAAACCAGGAATCGCAAGCCTGTTCGGCCTCCAGCAGCCTTTCACGCGGAATGGGAGCTACGGTTCGGTCCCAACAACCGCTTTCGCGTGTTCTACCAGATCAACCACGAACGTCGGGAGGTGCGGATTGTCGCCGTTGGAGTGAAGGACCGCAATCGACTATTGGTTGGCGGAGAGGAGGTAACGCTGTGAAGAGTGCTTCGGCCGCGAAAATCGCGGCACAGTTTGACGATTACCTGGAGGCTAGTCGCGAGCAACCAGTGCTTGTCACTCGCAACGGCAAGCCGGTCGCCGTGCTGGTGGGCGTCCAAGACAAAGCGGAAGCGGAGCAAGTCGCTTCGGGGCGATCGCGTTCCCTGCGATCGGTTCTCGAAGAGGGACACGAGCAAATCCAGAAGGGCGGCGGAATACCCCATGCCCAATTCTGGCGTGAAGTTGAGGAATCACGGCGGGCCAAGCGACCGGCACGTTCGAGGAAGAAGGAAGCATCCCGTGCACGGTGAGTTATCGCGGTGGGCGAACGGGCTGGTCGGCTAACCGTATGGCCAAGCGATGCACACCACGGCGGGGCTCGTCTGCGGCAATGGTGTGCTGGACGTCCGCCGCGTGTGATCGCAGTTGTTGGGATTTAAGACCGAATGCGCAGCCTCAAGACGTGCCACCCAGACTGTGTGGTCGTTTGGCCCGCAGGATGGAATCGACGGCTGCGGCTGGCTTGCCTGCGGACAACATCGATTGACGCCAGATCTGGCAGACCACCGCTCGACCCTCGGCGAACAGCGGCACTTCGGGCCGTTGGCGGTAGCCCGACTCCAGGAGTTGAATCGCCTCGGCGAAGTCCCCTTCTCGGCAGAGCTGCATCACCCAACGCTGGTACACGTGCACTTGATTGTCCAGAAACGGACGGTAGTCGGGAGCCTCGCGGATGCCGTAGGTCAGGATGGTCGCCGCCCGCCGGAACTGGCCGGCATCGGCTTCGGCCAGTGCCCAGTTGTTAAGGCAGGCCAGCAGGTTTTGGCGGGCGACGTCATCGCCGGAGTCGAGGCGGCAGCTGATGCGTAGCAGATGCAGGGCTGCCCGGAACTGCTTACATTCCAACAAGGCGAGTCCGCGGTTGAAGTAGATCTTCGCGACCAGCTGAACGTCTGTCAGTTCGCGCGGCTCGTGCGCCGCCGGACCACGTTCCAGGCTGCCGTAGGGCGACCCGGCCTGGGAGGGCCAGGCTCCGGCCATGCCGTGGGAAGCAGTCGGCTCGGTAGACGACGCGCATGCCTCCGGCTTACCGTCAAACGGGTCAATCTCAACCGCAAGTGGTATCACCACCCCGCCGAAGCCTTGCGGCGAGGTCGTCTGAATCTCGACCGGCGGATCGCTCTCCAATCGGCAGTAGACGTGGTTCGGCTCGGCTCGCGTGGTCAGTGACAGCGCGGCCCGCGCGGCCAAGCAACGATAAAGTATGGTGGCCGTGACGCAGTTGTATCGCCCCTGGTCCAGCGTGCGGTCCAGCTCCGTACACGTCGCTTGGTAGCGGCCTGTCAGCACGTGTTCGTGTAGTCCGCGGAGGATCGCTCTGGCACGCGCTCGTTCCGATGGGACTCCGGCCGTTTCTCGATCGATGAGCTGCACGATCTGGTCGAATTGTGCGCGATAGGCCGGGAGCTGCGCTGGCTCAGCCACGCCACTGGCGATCAAGGCAGCCTCGAAGAGCGAAAACTCGTCCCACCGGCCGTCCGCAGCATCTTGCAGCAATTGCTCCTCCAGCCCGGCGAATGTGCGTGAGGGCTCCGCCTCGCAGTTCGCGACTGTCCAGTTGGCCAGGAGTAGGACCGGTAGCGCCAATTTTGGCAGCGACATGTTCATCAGCATACCGGATCTGCGGGTCTTGCGGACGAGAAAGGCAGGCGGTGGTGACGCACCGCGGCGAGCGGCGTATCCGCAGCAAGCGTAGGTTGCAGAAAGAGGACAGGCAAGACGCGATAGGCCGGTCTGCAAAAACGCGGGCCCCTTGCCGAGCCAAGCGTTCGAGGCTATCGAATACGTCAGAGGTTTGTGACAGACGACGCGTTCTTGCCAAAGGCCGGTTCATCGTGCAGACAGCGAATTTTGAGATCTCTCGTTTCCAGGCTCCCGCCTGGGAACGCACTGTCTTGCCGGCTCTGCCGGCCGGCTGCGAGGCGGAGCCTTGCGGGCAGCGGGTTATGGGGCAGAACCCCGCAACCTGGCCCTTTGCTGAGATTTGCTACTCGCGAAGCTGTTTGCGGCAGTGGGCCTTGGCGCCCCACTGCTGTGAACATCTTGCGGTGGTCCAAGCCCTCGATCTTTCTCGTTCCGACGCTCTGCGTCGGAACGCAAGCAACGGACGCTCTGCGTCCTTGGGCAGACGACGCGGAGCGTCGAAACACTTGCGTTCCCACGCGGAGCGTGGGAACGAGAGCGGCGTGAAGATGTTCACAGCAGTGGCCTTGGCGCCCTGTCGCACCTGGGCGTGTGTCCTAGCCGGACTGCTCGCCGCCGGTGGCTGCAGTCGCCCGGAAGGGCAGGGCGGGGGGACGACCGCGGCTACACGGGATACGCTTGCCACGGCGCGGGCCGAGGCCTACGAGCGGTCCGAGCGGCGGCTGACCACCGCCGCGTTCGTGCGACCGTCCCTGGACACGAAGCTCCCACGACGACTGGTGTATCTGGCACCTCTGATCATGCAGGAACCCTGGGATCCAGCCGCCGAAACGCCAACGTTTCAACGGTTTGGCGCAGTCCGTCTCGATCAAGACGGCCAGCCGCAGGTGGAGACGAATCGCCTGACCGTATACTTCTTCCCTTCGCAGGCGACGCTTGGTGGGCGTGAGCATGAGCAGTGGACCTACGTCTGGTTCTATCCGCCGGGGCCGGGTTCCCGCCAGATTCGTTTCCGCAGCTTTCGCCTGACATTGGCCGAAGACGGCCTGCCGATTATCTGGGAAGTTGCCGCCAACGGCGTCACCCTGCAACTTCTCTGGGTGTCGGCGGCTCTGGCCGCGGATGCGGGCCAGGCCTGGGGGCCTCCGTTGCCGGGGCGCAGGTACGCGATTGAGTCGCTGCTGGAAGCACGGCCCAACGTCGTGGTCGTACGCCTGCTCAGTGATGGGCCACAACCGATGGGACCGTACGTCTACCTGGAGGGTCGCGACCTCACGCTGACCTCACTTCTGTGTCGTTGTTCGCCGGCCCAGGTCGACCGCTGGTTTGTCGAAACGATGTATGAACCTGTGCGACTCCGCGACCTGGGGGAACTCGGCCTGAACGGCCAGATCGATCCGCAGCTGGGCCTGTCGCCGGATCCCGCGTGGCTCGACAAGGCCCTGCGGTTACCTCCGAGGTTGTGAAAAGAGGGGACGGGCTCCGAGTTGGCACATCGAGAAACTCAGCAGATTTTACTTCCCAACCCAAGTTCAGCAAAACACTTGCGTCAGATGTGGTGTTAGATATAGATTGACAGTTGCCGTTGTCGCATGCGACAACTAACAGTATTGGCTGCTTGGTGGGGGATTCCCTCCACGTCAGGCGTCGCCAGCAACCTTATCGAAAGAATGCCATGCGATTCAATTCCATTGTCAACCTAGCACTTATGAGGGCAAGCCGATCCGTACAGTCTCCCCAAATCAACGGGCGCCGAAGACGATCCGGACGATCGCGCCGCCGAACGAGGTGCTTGACGATCGAGTCGCTCGAACCGTTAGTAATGCTGGCTCCCGTGTTGCCAATGTACGGGCTGGCTGACGCCTCGCTTGGCGTCAGCGTGTCGTCGTCGCCCCCCGTCGGATCCATCGTCGGCTCGGGGGTGATTCCCGTGATCGATACGCCCGCGTCGCATGTCGACAGCCTACCAGTAATCACACGCACCATGGACTTCCAGGTGACGTGGTCGGGGCAGGCCGCTGCAGGCGGATCGGGCATCGTGGGCTACAACATCTATGTGTCGACGGATGACGGGTCGTACGTCCTGTGGAAGCCGAACGTTACGGAGACGTCGGCCATGTTCAACGACGGCCAGAACGGCCATACCTACCGTTTCTATAGTGAGGCCATCGACCAGTCTGGCAAACACGAGAGCCCGCCAACTGCGGCAGACGCCACGACGACGATCGGCGACATCCCCACCACGATTTCCGTCTCCATCACCACAAACCATCCGCACGGGTCCGTCTACGGAGAGGCCGTCACCTTCATGGCGATCGTCAGCGCCGACCCTTTGGCGGCCGGCGCGCCCCCGCGCGCGGGCTTGCCCACGGGTTTCGTACAATGCGAGATCGACGGCACACCGTTCGGCGTGACGACCCAACTTTCGGGGGGGTTCTCTCAGTGGCTCCCCGTCGACCTGGCGGCGGGCAGTCATAGCGTGGCGATCCGCTACACCAGCAACAGCACGAATTTTGCCAACAGCGTGAGCAGTTCGCTGAACCTGATCGTCGATCAGGCGGTGCTAGATGTGCGCGCAGACGACCAGGAGAAAGTCTACGGCTCGGACAACTGGGTGCTGACGGGGTCCATCGCGGGCCTGCAGAACGGTGACCCGATCACGGTGTCGTTCAGCACCACGGCCACATCGGCAAGTTCCGTGGGTTTCTACCCGATCTCGCCCGTGCTGAGCGATCCCGCGGGTAAGCTGAACAACTACCGGTTGGTCATTGTCGAAGGTGCCCTGAGTGTCGTACCCGCCCCGCTGACGATTGCGGTCGACGACCAGACCAAGGTCTACGGTGCAGCGCTGCCGGCGCTGACGGCCAGCTACAGCGGCTTCGTGAACGGTGATACGGCCGCCAGCCTGACCACGCCGCCGTCGCTCGTCACCACGGTGACCGTGGGCAGTCACGTGGGCGACTATCCGATCACAGCCAGTGGAGCGGTGGCTTCCGACTATGCGATCAGTTACCTCCCCGGCTGGCTAACCGTCACGCCGGTGCACGGGACGATCGATCAGGCGGCGGACCAAACGAACCCGACGAAGCAAGCACCGATCCACTTTACCGCGGTGTTCCACGAACCGGTGAGCGACTTCACCGCGGAAAGCCTGGCTTTGGGAGGCACAGCCCAGGGATCGCTGGTGGCCTCAGCGAGTCCGCTGGGCAGCGACGGCACGACCTTTGACGTAGTGGTCAGCGGGATGACGGGGAGCGGCACGGTGACGGTTGGGCTCGCCGCCGGAAACAGCGACTTGATCGTCACCAGCACGAACAACACGGTCACCTACCGTCCCTGGCAGAACGTCGGGAATCCAATGGATGTGAACAACCAGGGCAGCGTAACCCCGCTGGCCGTATTGCTGATCATCAATTACATCAATGCCTACGGGGCGGGTCCCCTGCCCACTCCGCCCCCCAGTCCTGGCCCGCCGCCGTACCTGGATGTCGATGGCGACGGCCAGGTGACGGCCCAGGACGTGCTGGCGGTCATCAACTACATCAACAGCCAGAACGTGGTGGGCACGGTGCAGCCCGAAGGAGAGTCGGCATCTCGACCGGCTGGCGCCCCAGTTGCATCGCCGCCAGGCGGGCAGTCCCCAGTGGCGGCCAACGACACGCCACCTGCCCTGACCCCGGCCATCACGCAGAGAGCGAGCGAGATGGGGACCTTGACCCCACCCCCCGCCACGCGGAGCGTGTCCTTCTCGCTGGCGCGGACGGCTACCGCGCAGGCAGTCGCGTCCCTTGACATCGCCGCAGCGCTGCTGCCGTCGGCGACGTCCCAGCTCCGGTCGGCCGAGTGGGAGACCCTGCTGGACGGTCTGGCCGAGCGCGGCACCCGCCGTGGGAACCGGCCCGATCAGGTCGATCAAGTGTTCGCGGAGTTAGCCGCTGACTTGGCGCCGGGTTGAACACAGACGGTAAGGGCAAGGAAATATCGGTATCAACTGCGCTCCACCAGGTCGAATCCCCTGCCCCTAATCTTTCGCCCTAATCTTCTCCAGCAGGACTCACTAACCACCCCACCTTTCCCGATCAACTTAAGATATCCACCTAATCTATCACCACACACCCACCCGAAATCTAAATCGACCATTCCCGTGCAGTCGGAGGAAGATTAGGGTGAAAGATTAGGGTGAAAGATTAGGGTGAAAGATTAGGGTGTGCGGTGCGCAAAGTTCCGATCAAAGACCCCCTTCCAGATCATTCCTCTGACCCCCCCCATTGACTTGCCCGCGTGCCAGGCGAGCCTCGGCTCGCCGGTGTGGTCCGTACGCTGTTGGTCAGTAACGCCGGAAGAGCTTGCGGAACTGTCCTAGGCGACGTGCAGCCAGACTTCGATCCGCGACTCGGTTGACACGGCGCGGCCATTTGGCACAATGGGAGGACTTCATTGCTCTGGGAAGGGCGTTGATGGGATCGTTCCCATCAAGGCCATTGAGAGGACTCCATGCCGAAAATCGATCCGAACCGGTTCCGAGATATCAATCCAGGCTCTCGCGTGCTCATGGGGCCGGGGCCGAGCGATGTGCCCGCTCGAGTGTTGCAGGCGATGTCCGCACCCTGCATCGGCCACCTCGATCCCTATTTCCTCGCCGCCATGGACGAGACGCAGGCGTTGCTGCGCTACGTGTTCCAAACCGAGAACGCCTTCACGATTCCGGTTTCCGGCACCGGCAGCGCCGGGATGGAGACCTGTTTCGTCAATCTGGTCGAGCCAGGCGACGAGGTCGTCGTCTGCGTCAACGGCGTGTTCGGAACGCGGATGGCGGATATTGTGCAGCGGATTGGGGGCTGCTTGATCCGGGTGGATGCCCCCTGGGGCCGAGCGTTGGATCCGGAATCCGTCCGCCAGGCAGTCCAGGGCCGAAACCCGAAGGTCCTCGCAGTCGTGCATGCCGAGACCTCGACGGGAGTCTGCCAGCCGCTGGCCGATCTGGCCGCGATCGCAGGGCAGTCTGGAGCGCTGTTTCTCGTGGACACGGTCACTTCGCTGGGCGGGATGGAGGTGGCGGTGGATGACAGCGGCATTGATGCCGTCTACAGCGGGACGCAAAAGTGCCTGTCCTGTCCGCCTGGGCTGGCGCCGATTTCGTTCAGTCCGGCCGCGCTCGCGAAGCTGCGCACCCGGAAGAGCCCGGTGGTCAGCTGGTATCTCGACATGGGCTTGGTGGGCAACTACTGGGGCGCGGAACGGAAGTACCACCACACGGCGCCGATCAATATGATCTACGCGTTGCGGGAAGCCCTGCGGATCGTGGCGGAAGAAGGGCTGGAACTGCGCTTCGCGAGGCATCGCCTGCATCACCGGGCCCTCGTGGCCGGGCTGGAGTCGCTGGGCCTGCAGATGGTCGTACCCCAGGCCGAACGTCTGCCCATGCTGAACACGGTCCGTATCCCGGACGGCGCCGACGACAAGAAAGTCCGCACAGCCCTGCTCCGCGACTTCGGGATCGAAATCGGCGCGGGACTCGGCGAATTTGCTGGGAAGGCTTGGCGCGTGGGATTGATGGGAGCCGCTGCCTGCCGGAGGAACGTGTTCTTGTTTCTAGCCGCACTGGAGACCATCCTGAAGGCGGAAGGAGTCGCGGTGCGGTCAGGTGCTCTGGAGGCCGCCGCGGCGGTCTACGATATCCATGATTGATGCTGCCCTTTTGCAGAGCTTGCGACAGCTTGTCGGCCACGACCACGTGGCCAGCCAGCGCTGCGATGCCGAGGTCTACTCGTACGACGCCTCGCTGGCCGTCGCCACCCCAGACGTGGTGGTCTTCCCCGCCGATACCGAGCAGACGGCGGCCGTGGTGCGACTGGCCGCCGAGGCCGGCGTGGCCTGCCTGCCACGCGGGTTCGGCACGAACCTTTCGGGCGGGACCATCGCCACCCACGGCGGCGTGGTGCTGGGGCTGACGCGTCTGAACCGTGTACTGGCCATCCAGCCGGAAGGCCGCTATGCCGTCGTCCAGGCGGGTGTGACGAATCTCGAACTACAGCAGGCGCTGGCCCCGCGGGGCTTCCTGTTCGCGCCCGACCCCGCCAGCCAGAAAGCGGCCACGCTGGGCGGAAACCTGGGAGAGAACGCTGGCGGCCCGCACTGTGTGAAGTACGGGGTGACGACGAATCACGTGCTGGGCATGACGGCCGTGCTGCAGGGTGGGGAAGTGGTCCGGATCGGCGGCCCCGCGTTGGATCCACCCGGTTATGATTTGCGAGGAGTGCTGATCGGGAGCGAGGGGACGCTGGCCGTCGTGACCGAGTTGGTGGTCCGCATCCTGCCCACGCCGGAAGCCGTGGTGACGCTCTTGGTGGTCTACGACGATGTGGCTCAGGCGGCCCGTTCGGTGTCGGCGATTGTCGCCGCGGGCATCATCCCGGCGACCCTGGAGATGATGGATGCGGCGGTAATCCGCGCCGTCGAAGCCAGCAAGCCCTGCGGCTATCCCTTGGACGCGGCGGCCGTGTTGATTGTCGAGGTGGACGGGCCGGCCGCCGGACTGACGCAGCAGGCGGAACGCATTGGGCAGCTCTGCCTCCAGAACGGCTGCCGCGAGGTCCGCCGCGCGAAGGACGCGGCCGAACGCGACCTGTTGTGGGCCGGCCGGCGCGGAGCGTTCGGGGCCATCGCCCGGCTGGCCCCGCGGTTCCTGGTGGCCGATTGCACGGTCCCCCGGACGCGTCTGCCGGAGGCTTTGGCGCAGGTCGGGGCAATCGCGGCTGCACAACGTCTCGGCCACGGCAACGTCTTCCACGCCGGCGATGGGAATCTGCACCCCGTGCTGTTGTTCGATCCCAGCGATCCCGATCAGGTCCAGCGGGTCCATCGGGCCGGGCACGAGATCATGGCAGCCTGCGTGGCCTTGGGGGGCACCATTTCCGGCGAACACGGCGTGGGCACGGAGAAGCTGGAAGGCATGCGGCTGGTCTTTTCGGAGGACGACTTGGAGTTCCAGCGGCAACTCCGAGCGGCCTTCGATCCGCGGGGTTTGCTCAATCCAGGCAAAGTGCTACCGCCCGCCGTCGAGAGGCCCTGCCCGCCGGAACCTGCCATTTGCGAGTCGCTCCCCGATCAAGAAGCAGTCCCGGGTGACGCGGCGGAGGCGGGTGAGATCGTCCGGCGCGCCTACCTGGCCCACCGGGCCCTCCTGCCCACGGGCCACGGCACCCAGCCAAATTTCGGCAATGCTGACAACCGAGCGATTGTTCCGCTGTGCAGCAGCCGGCTCACCGCGGTGACGGAATACGATCCGGCCGCGCAAGTCATCGCAATCCAGGCGGGCCTGGCGTTGGACGCGCTGCAGGCCACGCTGAGTGAACATGGGCAGTGGCTGCCCCTGCGCCAACCATGCGGCAACCAACGCACCCTGGGTGGCATCGCGGCGCTGAACGCCTGTGGCCCAGAGCGACTCCGCTACGGGGCACCGCGAGATCTGCTGCTGGGCCTGAAGTTCATCTCGGGCACCGGGCGTCAGATCTCGGCTGGAGGCCGCGTGATGAAGAACGTGGCCGGCTACGACGTCACCCGGCTGCTGGCGGGATCGGCAGGCACACTGGGGTTCATTACCGAGCTAACGTTCCGCATTCTGTCCCTGCCGCAGTGCTGTGGCGCCGTGGGTGGCCGCGGCTCTCTTGCACAGTGCGGTACGGCCGCAGCGTGGCTGTTGCAATCGAAGCTGGACCCGAGTTTCGTCGTCGCCGTGCCGGACCATCCGGCGCTGCGGGTGGAGCGTGAAGGTGTCTGGCAATTGATCGCCGGTTTCGAAGGTTTCCGGGAGACCGTCGATGTCCAGGTGGAGGGCTTTCGCACGTGGCTGTCGCAGCACGGTTGGAGTTGTCAGTCGCCCTGGGAGTATGCGGCGCAGGAGGGCGTGTGTGCCGCCTACTTTGAAAGCCTCTACCGGGCCTCTTTTCTGTTGCGAGCGGATCTGTCGCCCGATCGTGTCGTCGCGTTCCTCTCGGCCCAGCCGGAATTGACGCACGGGGCGGGGATGTTGGTCGACTTGGGCTGCGGCCGAATCACGGCCTCCCTGTCCGACTTAGCGGATCCGGAGTGGGCACGCTGGTGTGAGACGGTGGAGGCGCAGGAGGGAAATGTGGTCCTGGAAAAGGCGCCGGAGGCGTTCCGTCAGCGGCACGACGTCTTCGGGACGCCCCGTTCGAATTGGACACTCATGCACAAGATCAAGCTGGCCCTGGATCCACATGGGATCCTGGCACCGGGTCGTCTACCGGGTAGAAACCAATGAGCATTGAAGCGAGTTATGGCGAGATCGCCCGCTGCAATCGTTGCGGGTTCTGTCAGGTGGCCTGTCCCATTTTTCGCGCGACGGGGCACGAAGCCGGTGTGGCTCGAGGACGCGTCGCGCTGGTGCGAGCCCTGATCGAGAAACGCATCGAATGGAACGACGAGCTGAAGGAACCGTTATTCAACTGCCTCTTATGCGGTGCCTGCACGGCCAACTGTTTTCCCGGAGTCGCCACGGCCGATCTGATCGTGGCTGCCCGGACCGAGTATCTCAATCGTGTCGGTCGCGAACCGCTGCACCGGTTGTTATTCAAGCACCTGCTGCCTTATCCCAAACGGGTTCGTTTGGCCGCCCGGGCCGTGGGAAGGTCCATGCAGGCCGGGCTGTCGAACTTGGCGGCGGCGCTGGGTTTGCTGCGGGCGTTCGGACGTGATTTCCCGCGCGCCCAGCGGATCGTCAACCGTCTGCCCGATCAGGCGTTCCGAGACAAGATTCGGCCCGGCGTACTCACTGGCCAGGGTGAGTTGCGGATCGGCTATTTCGTCGGCTGTGGCATCGACGTGTTGTTGCCGGATACCGCCGAGGCGACACTCCGGGTCTTGCGGACTCTGGGGCGCACCGTCGAGGTTTTGGAGAACTGCTGCTGCGGTCTGCCGGCCATCACGTACGGCGACCACACGGCGGCCCAAGCGATGGCGGCAAAGAATCTGGGACTGCTGAAGAACGGGCAATTCGACGTGATCGTCACCGATTGCTCCAGTTGTGCCGCCTTCCTCAAGAAGTACCCGACACTGTTTGCCGAGGACGACCCGCGACGCCAGACGGCCGCGACTCTGGCTGCCCGGGTGCGAGATATTGTGCAGTTACTGCCGCCGGGCGGGAACCCGCTGGAAGGGAACCCACTGGCGGTCCAACCGGGCGAGAAGATCATCGCCACGTATCACGATCCTTGCCATGCCTGCCGCAGCCAAGGACTGGTGCGCGAGCCGCGCGAGATGCTGCGCTCACTGCCTGGTATCGAGTACCGGGAACTGCCTGAAGCCGACTGGTGTTGCGGCGGGGCAGGTTCCTATGCGGCCTACCACTACGACCTCTCGCTGCAAGTCCTCGATCGGAAGCTGGACAACATCGAGCGCACCGGCGCGAATCTCCTCGTGACCTCCTGCCCCGCGTGCATCACCCATCTCCGTTTTGGCATCCACCGTCGCGGTCTGCCGGTGCGCATCTGCCACATCTCAGAGATCGTCGGGGGCGCCACTTCACAGGCGAGCGGCGGGGCGTCAGTCCCGCCGCAGTGAAGAATCGCTCTGGTTTGCCAGACTCTGCCTTGTAACCCACTGGACGCGAGGCTCCGCAAAGCACTAGTGCGTTGTCCAGGCTTAGTCTTCGGGTAGCTGCACTCGCCATAGTGCGGAATTTCCAGGGTCTGGCGACCGTGGCTACCCCAATATTTCGCCTGGACAACGCACTAGTGCATCTTCAAGCCTAAGAGTTGGGGTCGCGATGGGTGAGCGGAACGGCGTTAGCGGCCGGTTTCGAACGCCACCGGCGGCTGCGCCCAAGACCCGCGGCT
>JAPLNJ010000849.1 GCA_026692885.1 Planctomycetota bacterium
CAGCGACAACTGCATCTGCTAGTCGAACGACCGCGGATCGGGCGGCACGGGTGGCAGGCCGCGACGCTTGACGGCCCAGAGGATGGCGTCCTCAATGCGACCGCCTTGACTCCAGGCGGGACCCAGACGCAGGACTGTCTCGATCGTCGTCCCGCGCAGCGACAGACGTTGGTCGGCGGTGCCGTCGACGAAGTTTGGCGAGGCAAATGTCGGCTGGAGGGTCATGTCTTGCCAGCTCATCGCCACCGCACCGCGGTCTGTCACAAGAGCCATCAGTGGCATCGTAACTTTCAGCGGGTTCGGCGCGAACCGCAGATGCTCCTCCGTCTCGATGTCCAGCTGGGAACTGGAATGGTCGCGGCGCTCCAGGTATTCCAGGCCCGCAAATAGCCCCTGCTCCAACTCGCCGAAGACCCGCACCACGGGGCCTTCGGCCGGCTTGTCGCTGCGGACGGAGACGGCCAGCTCGCCGGTCGCCGCCAGATCGAGTTTCACCGTCAGGCCCTCGCCGGTGAAGGTCAGCGGCCCGCCGTCGTCCGTAGCTAACGTCAACTTTGGCAGGCGGTCATCCACCTGGACGACGGGAGCCAGTACCGCCACCGGCTGATGGTCTCGCAGCAGACGGGCCAGAGATCCGTCGCGGGCCACCTCCAGAGTCACCGGACCGCGGGCACGAGTCACACGGTCGAAGGCGGCTTGCGGCCGATAGATCCAGGTCGTGCGGCGCAGCGCGGGCTGCCCCGTGAGGGACACGTTGACGGTCAGCGGTTCCACGGCCGCCTGGCCGGTGAGCCGGAGTGTGGCGTTCCCGGTCGCGCCCGCGGCCAGGGCGAGCGGCTGATCGTTCACCGTCACTGCCACGGCTTGCTCGCTGTGGTTACGCAGAGTCACCGTCACCGCCTGATCCTGTTGGGAAATCGCGGCAATCTCGACGGGCGGCAGCAAGCCGCGATGGACGACCAGCCTGTCGATGGCGACCAACCCGGCTGCTGTGCCGGGATCGAGCCGCAAGGCCCGCAACTCGCCAGTCACCTCGAACGGCACCGTATATTCATGCCATTGGTCATCGTGGTTCAACTCGAAGTGCCGGCTATTGGCTTCTGTGTAACCGGGCTGACGATCGCTCGACCAGAACAGCTGGCCCTGGCCCGCGGTGGCAGACTTCGCGCGCAGGCGAAGCACCAACTGGCCACCCGGCAGATGCAGGTCGGCGACAAGGTACGGGTCGTGATCTTCGCAGCGGATCTGCAACACGCCATCAGCCTGCGACAATTCGCACTGATTGGCGGCGCGCCAACCTGCGGTGCTGTCGGCAAAGTCCCAACTGTGCAGCTTCTCGCCAATCGCGAGCTGCCGCGGGAAGGGATTGGGTAGCTCCAGCGGTTCGAACGCGACGGCGGCAGATAGGCATAGGCCGCAGAGCGTCAACACGGGCAGCAGGGTGGCGCGGCATAAGCGGTAGGGGGCAGACATGGCGCGGTCTCCTCGGAAAGTGCTTCGCCGGTCGGGTCTGGCGAGTTCGACAGATCCGACGGATCTGACAAGTCCGACAGTGTAGCCCTACCGCGGGCATCGCTCAACCGCCGACCGCAGATTGCGTCCGTTTCTGCGTGATGCACGCACGGTGCCCGGGAAGGGGCCTTGATCATAAGGTGTCGCAAAACGCTAGCAGCCGTCCACACTAGCCCGACGCGCAAGCGAGGGTGGTTGAGGCCCACTCGACGTGAAGGTCTGTGAATTGCCGTAGGTTTCGGCTAGAAAGCAGCTACCCTGGGTCCAGTCGCCGGAGTTCCCTCCGCTACCCCAACGGGGTTGTGTCACGGTGTGCTCTCCTCGCGACGAAACCCCGTTGGGGTAGCGGAACGCGTCGCGGGGACCCGTGACCCAGGGTAGCCGCTGCGCGGCAACCCTGGGCTATGTGACGTAACCGCTTCGCGGTATGCCATGCCGCACCACACCGAAATGCGCAACTTCAAAACTGGCGCGTCGGGCTAGTATGCGCAACCTTATGATCAAGGCCCCGGGAAGGCGAATGCGGCTACCTGCCAAAAAGCGCGGCCACACACGAGGCCCGCTCGCGGCTTGCTTTTCTGGCGACGACGCCTACAACATGATTGCGTGTCAGCCTGGTTCGACGGAAGCCACGAATCTGTTTCAGGAGACCAAGACCATGTGCCAGACCAGTCAGCAACCTTCCGCGTCCTTGCCCGTCGGTGGCTTGAGCCGCCGCGAACTGCTGGCGTACTCGGCGGCGTTCGGCTCGAGCTTCCTGGCGGCTCAAGGGCTGGCAGCCGCCGACGCAGCCGCTCCGCCTGCCTCCCGCACGGCCCGCAAAGAACCCAGCAAACGTTACGACATGAAGAAGTCGATCAACCTCTGGGCGTTGCCTTACCCGAAGCAGATGGCGCTGCAGGAGTGCTTGGAACTGTGCAAAGACGCCGGCTTCGACGCGGTCGAAGTCAACTACGCTCTGGACGGCGACCTGTCGCCGGAGGCCAGCGACAGGGACATTCAGGCGATCGGTGCGCTGGCCCGCAAGATCGGCCTGGAGATCAGCGGTCTGTGCTCCTTCCTGTTCGGGCCGTACTCCCTGACGCACAACGACCCCGAGCGGCGTGCCAAGGGACTGGAACTGGCGGAGAACATGATTCGCGCCGCCCAGTTGCTGCAGACGCCAAATCTGCTGGTCGTCCCCGGAGCCGTCTACATCCCCTGGCTGCCTGACGAGCCGCCTGTGCCGAGCCGCGTGGCGCACCAGCGTGCGACCGAGGCGGTGCGGCGGCTGATCCCGCTGGCGGAGAAATGCAGCGTGTACCTGAACCTGGAGAACATCTTCCTGAACGGCTTCCTGTTCAGTCCGCAGGAGCTGGCGGCGTTTATCGACAGCTTCCAGTCGAAGCAGGTCCGGGCACATTTCGACACCGGCAACATCATGCAGTACCAGTTCCCGGAAGACTGGATCCCGATCCTCGGCCAACGCATCCAGAACGTGCATTTCAAGGAAGCGTCGAAGAAGGTGCACGAGACCACGATCGACACGTTTCGACCGTTGCTGGACGGCACCGTGAATTGGCCGGCCGTACTCTCAGCGCTGGATCAGGTTGGTTACCGCGGCTACCTGACGTTCGAGTACTTCAATCCGTACCCGCATTGGCCGGAAGCGCTCGTGTATCACACCTCGGATGCCCTCGACCGGATGCTGGGGAGGAAGGCTTAAAGGTCGGCGACTCTTCCCTCCCCAAAGGGGCACTGCTGTGCACATCTTCAAACGGGCCGGAGGCCGGTATTTTACAAGCACGACGCGCAAGCGAGTGAGTTTGGATTTCGCTTGCCGGTCCACCCCGGACTCACTCGCTTGCGCGTCGTGCTTGTATTTCCAGCCTTTGGCTGGCTGCAAAGATGTGCACAGCAGTGGCCCCAACAAAGGGGCCAAAACAAATCAGCCCAGGGCAGAGCGTCGCGGCGACAGCCGCAGAGCGACGCCCTGGGTACGGGTTCGCTTCAGCACGGTAGCCCTGAAAGGGCGAAACAAATCGGTTCATCCCGCACGTATCGTTCGTCAGCTGCGGCCAAGCCTTGTTTCGCCCCTTCAGGGCTGGCGTTCTCCATCCTCTCCTAACCCAGGGCGGCGCTACGCGGCTACGCCGCTCCGCTCTGCCCTGGGCTGCTATGTGGCTGCCCCTTTGGGGCGAAAACCTGTGGATCACGATCAGGGGTGCCGTGAGGGGCCACTCGGTCATCCTTGATTTCGCAATCGCTCCGCGAAGCAAACCAGAATGGAACAGAATACAGGCATTCGGGAAAACACCAATTCAAGGCGAAATCAGACAAACTGAACACCCCACGCTGAGCCTAATCGCGGCCTTTGTACAATTTGCGGCCCAGATGCGACTGGAAGGGCGTCCAGTTACTGTCCGTGTTGGCGTCTTCCCGGATCAACTGGCTGATGGCGTGCATCTTGGCGTCCAGGTTATCCAGCGAGTGCAGCGCCAGCGACTCGAGTGTCATCGGCAGCTTGGGGCTGCCAAATTCATACTCGCCGTGGTGACTGATGATCATGTGCTTCAATCGCAGCCGCAATTCCGCCGGAAATTCTTCACCCGTCAACTTCTCCGTCTCGCGGACTTTTTCGTCGATGATCTCGACGCCGATGACCAGATGGCCGATCAGCTGGCCTTCATCGCTGTAGCCCAGTTCGCGATCGTAGGTCAGTTCGCGAATCTTGCCGACGTCGTGTAGGAACGCGCCCATCAGCAGGAGATTGGCGTCCACTTCCGGGTATCGCGGGGCCACGATGATTACGACTTCCATCAGGCTGATGACGTGCTGCAGCAGTCCGCCGCGATAGGCATGGTGGTGCTTGACGCCAGCCGGAGCGCTGGTGAACTGGGCCATGAAGTCTTCGTCCATCAGGAACGATTCGGCCAAGTTTCGCAGCGGAACGCGGCGGATGCTCCGGAGCAGTTCGGCCAGCCGCGAAGCCAACTGGTCGACAGCCACCGTACCCAACGTGATGAAGTCGACTTCCGAGACTTCGCGGGCCGAGACCTTCTCGACACGGTTGACGATCATCTGCAGCGCGCTGTTGTAGAACTGGGCCGTGCCTTGCACGCGCAGAAAATCACCGTTTTCGAACTGGCTGTACAACTGATCGTTAGCGTTCCACATCATCGCCGTGACCGACCCGGTCCGGTCTGACAGACGCATCTGTAGGTACAGATTTCCTTGGCGGTTCGTCCGCAGTTGTTTGTCCGAAACGAGAAAAATCTCGTCGACGCTTTCGCGTTCGCCGAGTTGATTGATGAAGCGACGTGACATGAAATTGGCAAACCAAGAAGGGAGTGGGAAAGACGAAGTCGCCGAATTCTAGGGGCAACGGACGGGCGTAGCAAGTGGCTCAGGGGCCTCGACCGCTAGGTTGCCAACGGCTGTCAGTCCTGTCGACGGTCCGGGTGGCTGGCGGCTGAGCCTACGATCAAGGCTCGGTTCAGAAATTCACCTTCGGCGCGAGGCTCGCAAAACTGTATCCCAAAGAGTTCTTACAATGGTGAGATCTGGTCCGGCTCTTGTTCCAGCGTGGCATGTCGGGTCCCCATCCGGGCTTGCCCCGGTGAAATTGGGTTTCGTACACTACCTTGGCAGACGCTAGCCGTGCTGTCTTCCGCCGCCTCCCGCCCGCCGCCTCCGGCGGCGGGCGGGAGGCGGCGGAAGAAGTGAGGCGGTTGCGGACCCGTGGCGTAGTCCAGAAACCTCGCTCCACAGCCGTCCTCGCCGGCTTGCTAGCTACTTCATCGGCCGTAGCGGCTATCCCGGCGGCACAGCGTCGCCAGATCGAGGCATTGGAGCCGCTGGTGGTCAAGGCCGGACGACTGTTCTTGGACAAGAAGTACAAGGAAAGCGGCAACGTCGTCCGAGAAATTCAGACGAAATTGGACGATTTGGCTACGTCCGGGGACAAGGAAGTGCTGGCGGAGCTGACCAAGATCCAAAGGCGGTTGGAAAAAGCCCACACGCTGCTGGAACTGGAAGGCATCTCCCTGCCGCCGCTGAAGAAATTGCCGGCCGACGCGGCCGAGCGAGTGGAAGTCAAGCCGCTCACGGGAAAAGAGACGGTCAGCTTTACGAACGACATTGCTCCCGTACTGGACGAGCAGTGTGCAAAGTGCCACGGTCGGGAACGCCGCGCCGGTGCGCACTTGAACCTGGCCACGTTCTCCGGCCTGTGGAAAGGCGGCGACAACGGTCCGCCGATTCCGCCCGGCAAACCGGCCGACAGTCTGCTGTTCCAGAAGCTGACAGGCAAGGCCGATGGCGAAGCCATGCCTCTGCAGGGGCCAGCCCTGGCCGACGCCGTATTGAAAAAGATCGAGAAATGGATCGCGGAAGGCGCGCCGTTCGACGGAACGGATCCGGATCAGGATCTCGGTCACCTGGCCGACGTGCGCAAGGCTCAAAAGACGACGCACAACGAGCTGAGCAACAATCGGATCCAACTGGCTACGAGGAACTGGACGGCCTACACGGCGGGGACCAAGAACGACCGGGCTGAAACCAGTAACTTCCTCTTGCTCGGCGACGTGGGTCTGGACAATCTGCAGAAGTATGGCAAGTTGGCTGATTGGCTCGTGGCGAAGGTCGGCGATGTGTTCGGGGCGACCAGTGCCCAGACTTTTGTCAAAGGCCGGATCACGCTGTACGTCTTCCAACAGCGGGCGGACTGCGCTGCCTTCGCCAAGAAACTCGACAACCGCGACCTGCCCGAACAGTCGCCCGGTTACTGGCGTTACACCGTCTTGGAGGCCTACGCCGCAATCGTGGCTCCGCAGAATACGGAGTACACGATGGAGGCGTTGCTGGTTCAAGAAGCTGCCGCCGTCTACTTGGCCAGCTTGGGCAAGACGCCGCCTTGGTTTGCCGAAGGCTCGGCTCGAGCGGCGGCGGCAAGACTAAAAGCAGACGATGCCCGTGTCGCGGCCTGGGATCAGCAGCTGCCGAAGATCGTCGCGTCCCTGAACCGGCCCGACGATTTTGCCACCGGCAAATTATCTGAGGAAACGGCGGCCATCGCCAGTTACGGCTTCGCCAAGCATCTGATGAAGGATACGAAACGCTACCTGGATCTTCTGGAGGCCGTGCGCCAGGGCAAGGACTTCCAGCCGGCGTTTTCCGCCACCTACGGCGGCAGCCTCCTGCAGATCGCCAAAGACTGGGTGAACGAGACCGCCAAGTAGCAGCTAGCGCTGGAGGGCCTCGTCCAGCCGCTGTATCAAATCCCGCGGCTCCTCCAGGCCCACGGAAACGCGGACGAGATAGCGGCTCACACCGCAGCTTTCCGCCCAGTCGAGTTCCTGGTAATGCGCCAACAGCGTAAAGGGACAGCACAGGCTGAAGTACGTACCTAGGTTCGGACCTTTGCAGAGTTGCAGCGCGTCGAAGAATCGCGGGGTAGTGTGGGCCGGGTCCTCCAGCAGGAGCGAGAACAGTCCGCCGTACCCACCGCCGGTGCGCTGGAAAGCCGTGTAGTGGCCTGGCGTGCGGAACTTGGGATAGTAGACCTCGGCAATCGCCGGATGAGACCGGCAGAAATCGCAGACCTGCTCGGCCGTGCGGTTGATTCGCTGGACGCGTTCCGGGAAGTCCGCGGCATACTGCGCGAGCCGCACGGCGTCGTCACCCCACAGTGTATCTTCGTACTCGCGGGCCAGGGCGTCGCTTAGCCCAAGGGACCATCGCCCACGTGGATTCAAGATCGCCGCCCCGGCCAACACGTCACCGGCGCCCGTGAAGTATTTGGTCAGGCTGGTGATCAGCACGTCGGCGACCGGCCGCAGGTCGACGTTCACGTAGGTGCCCAACGTCTCGTCGACGACTAGAGGAAAGCCATGACGTTCCGCAAGCTCGGCCAACGCCGCCAAGTCCGGACTGACCAGCAGCGGATTCGAGGGGAACTCGCAGTAGACGGCCGAAACCGGCTCCGTACGTAACAGCTCGGTGAAGCGGTGCAGATCCTGTTCGTCGCCCCGCGGGAAGAAATGGGCGCCCGGGCCCAGGTCCTGCTGGAGCTTCAGTGTGTCGACGTAAGGAAAGCCGAACTGCACGCTCCGGCGTCCGGGAAACAGGCGGTTGACGGCCCGGTAGACGGTGTAGATGGCGCTCATGCCCGAGCTAAACAGGTAGACGCTGTCCGCCGGCACACCCACCCACTGAGCGATCTGCTCGCGGACGACCCGCTTGGCTACACTCGCGGCCGACTCGGGGGTTCCCAGCAGCAGTGCTTCCGCATGCCGGGACGAGATGCCCTCGCCCGTATGACGCCAGTGTTTCCGGGCCGCCTCCTCGGCGGCACGCGGGAAGCAGCACACGTACGGCCCCGCCGTGGCCCAGGACTGAATCCGCCCCTGGTGACCGCTCCAGCGGCGCACTGACTCGACGCTGCGCAGGGCTGCCGCGTGGGACGGGTAGACGTGACAGAACTCGTCCGGACCGGCAAAACGGCGAGCACATTCGGCAAACAGCTGCACGGTCAACGGGTGGATGAAGAACCGGGGGTAGCCCGTCTGCAGGCGTCCCAGAACGCGTGGCTCGGCTTTCTCGTAATCGATCACGTCACCCCAGGTCGGCAGGCAGACCGAATTGGCGTGGGGCGACGGCGGCAGCGGTTTGCCGAGGTCCTCGGCACGCCACAGGGGCGCGCGGAGCAGGTCAGGCCGATAGAGTTCCATGTCCGTCATCTTCGTCACCGTAACAAAACCGGCCCCGACCGACAAGCGACCTACAGCCAAAACCTACAGCCAAAAGGTGTCCACGCCCATGACCAGAATCCACACGGCCCGAAGGCCGCAGCCAATCCGGCTCCGGCGATATCACCGGCGGGGAGCTTGCGAATAGCGGGGTTCCTGCTGCCTGCCAAGTGCTGCAACGCCAAGGAAGTTTGCCGGGTTGCTTGTAGCTGTAACCCAGCCCGGTACAATCACAGTTTCGGCTTCGTTCGACATCCCGGGTTGCAAGGGAAGTGTCGCTCTTTACGAATTGCTGGTCATCTGGGAAGCTGAGCAATTCGCGAAGCTTCGTGAAGCAGGCGCACTGCGACGGATCAGACGCTTCGCCAACGCCTTGATCGAAGGCGTGCGGGATAACGATTGCCCAGGCAGCGACGTGAACTTGCTCGACTGGCTGCGACAGTGCCGCCGTGCCGGTCTGTACGAACAGGGCAAGGCGATCTACGAAAAGGGCGGCTTGAATTCCGCCAACCTCAGCGACAAGCAGCAGATCGAAGCCGAGGACGACTACCGTATCTGCGTCCGCCGTGGCAGTGATGAAGTGGCCAAGCCGAAGAAGCGGCAGCGTAAAATAAAGCTAGATGATGACGAATAGGAGGAAACCAAGATGACTAAGACATTACACGGCAGGGTCCACGGCAGGACCATTCAACTGGATGAAGACCTCGACGTGAACGAGGGCCAGGAGGTCGAGGTCGAGGTAAAAGTGGTCCTCCGTTCGTCGCGGAAGCCGGGCGAAGGATTGCTTCGCACCGAGGGAGCCCTCGCCGACGATACGGAGTGGGACGGGATTATGGAGGAGATCCATTGCTCCCGGAAACTGGAACGACGGCCGCAGGTTCCGAATTTGGGGGCACCATGAACTTTCTCCTCGATACGGACATCTGTTCGGCCCACATGCGGCGTCCGGCAAAACTGGCCCATCGATTCATCCAGTACACTGGGCGGCTGGCGATCTCAACCGTCGCGTTGGCCGAACTTTATGCGGGCGCGTATAGGCACTCGAATGCGAGTCGGCTGTTGACCTTGATCGCTGACCTGCTGCAAGAGGTTCAGATCGTCGATTTCGATGAGGCGTGCGCGGAGAAGTTCGGGCAGGTGCGAGGCACACTGCTCCAGCAGGGGATATCCGTGCCGACGGCAGACCTGATGATCGCCTCGGCTGCTCTGGTCCACGGGCTAATGCTGGTGACCCACAACACGCCGGATTTTCAGCATGTCCCCGGCCTGCGATTGGAAGACTGGCTGACCCCCTGAAGTGAAACAGTGAAGTGTTCTGGCTCTGCCATCCGTGCAAACAATGGAACCTGGCAGACCCAAGCAGTGAGTCAATACGTCATTTTCAAGCAGCTAGAGGTCTGGAGGACTCATGAAGTTTCGCACGCGGGCCATCCACGTCGGCAATGAATGCGATCCGCAAACCGGTGCGGTGGTGTCGCCGATCCACTTGGCGTCCACGTTCGTGCAGCCAGGGGCGGGCCAGTGGGGCGAATTCGACTATGCGCGCAGCGGCAACCCGACCCGCAAGAACGTCGAGCGAACCCTGGCCTCGCTGGAAGGCGGCTGCGGCGCGTTGGGCTTCTCGTCGGGCATGGCCGCCACGCACTGCGTGACGATGCTCTTGCAGGCGGGCGACCACATCGTGGCCGGCTCGGACATCTACGGTGGCACCTACCGGTTGCTCCACAAGATCGTCAACCGGGCTGGCATCGGCGTCTCGCTGGCCGCGACGACCGATGTGGAGCGGGTGGAGGCGGCCATCCGACCGGAGACCAAACTGCTGTGGATCGAAAGTCCCGGCAATCCGTTGCTGTCGATCACCGACATCGCCGCCTGTGCCGCAATCGCCCGGCGGCATGGGGTGCTGCTGGGTGTCGACAATACGTTCGCCACGCCGGTGCTGACGCGACCACTAGAGTTGGGCGCCGACATCGTGATGCACTCGGCGACCAAGTACCTCGGCGGTCACAGCGATCTGCTGGGCGGGGCCTTAGTCGTGGCGGAGCGGTCGCTGTACGAGCGGCTGTACTTCATTCAAAACGCCACCGGCGCCACGCTGGGACCGCTGGAGTGCTTTCTGCTCGGCCGCGGCCTAAAGACGCTGGAACTGCGCGTCCGCGAGCAGTCCCGCACCGCCCAACGCTTGGCAGAGTTTCTGGCAGGAGATTCGCGGGTCCGCCGCGTCTTGTACCCCGGACTGCCTGAACATCCCGGCCACGCGCTAGCGGCGAGGCAAATGGACGGTCAGTTCGGGGCCATGCTGAGCTTGGAGGTTCACGGCGATTTCGCCAAGACGAAGCGGGTTGCGGAAGGCACGAAGCTGTTCCAACTGGCGGTCAGTTTGGGCGCCGTCGAGTCCTTGATCGAGCAGCCGGCGTCCATGTCCCACGCCAGCTACGCCCCCGCCGACCGGACCTCCCACGGGATTGTCGACGGTCTCCTCCGGCTGTCCGTGGGCTTGGAGGATTTCGAGGATCTGCACGAGGACCTGAATCGGGCACTGGATGCGTAGCAGCCCGGGTGGACCCCGCCCGTAGGGTGGGCTGATGAAAATGGCGGAAAGTGGAGAGACTGTAGTGGAACCAGAAAGTCAGAGTTGTTACTCCACCGTCACCTCTCCCTGCGGGAGAGGTCGCGGTCTAAGCCGCGGGCGAGGGCACGACAGCGCGATTTTCGGGGTAATTCCCCGATGCTTGGCAACCCTCTCCCGGGCCTGACAGCCCGACCTCTCCCGAAGGGAGAGGTGCCCCTGTAGACAGAGTCGAAGCGGAAACACGAGACCTTTTCATCAGCCCGCCCGTAGGGAGCATCGAGCCAGCGAAAACAACAGGACACTCACGCCTAGCGGGCGGCCATCACCAGGAACTGCCCAAATGCAGTCTGAGGCGGGAGCGTCAGAGCGGGAGCGTTGGTCGCGGAGGCACTGGTTACGGGCGCGGAATTCACCGCTGACGTCTCGCTGTCGGCCGTCTGAAACAAGGGGGTCGACAGATAACGCTCGCCGAAACTGCAGGCCACGGTGACAATCACCTTGCCGCGATGCTCGGGTCGAGCGGCGACGCGGGCTGCCGCCGCGACGTTGGCGCCTGTGCTAATGCCGCACAGGATGCCTTCCTCGCGAGCCAAACGCCGCGCCCAGGCGAAGGCCTCGTCATTGGTCACGGTCTCCACGCCGTCGAGCAGACGGGTGTCGAGGTTCTTGGGGATGAAGCCGGCCCCGATGCCTTGGATCTTGTGCGGTCCGGGCTTGCCGCCGGAGATTACCGGCGAGTCGGCCGGTTCGACGGCCAGCGCCAGAAACGCCGGATTCTTGGTCCGGATGAAACGGGTCACACCCGTAATGGTGCCGCCCGTGCCGACGCCCGTCACGATCGCATCGACGCGGCCGCCGGTGTGCTTCCAGATTTCCGGGCCGGTCATCTTCTCGTGGATCGCCGGGTTGGCGGGATTCTCGAACTGCTGCGGGACCCAACTGTTCGGCGTTGCGGCGGCCAGTTCCTGGGCCTTGGCCAGAGCGCCCTTCATGCCGTCCTTGGCGGGTGTCAACACCAACTTGGCACCCAGGGCACGCAGCATCCCGCGACGTTCCAGACTCATCGATTCCGGCATGGTCAGCGTCAGGTCGTAGCCTTTGGCCGCAGCCACGAACGCCAAGGCGATGCCCGTATTGCCGCTCGTCGGCTCAATGATCTTGGTCCGGGAATCGAGCACGCCCGACGCCTCGGCCGCTTCGATCATCGCGCGGCCAATACGGTCCTTGACGCTGGCGAACGGATTGAAAAACTCCAGTTTCAAGAGCACCGTGGCATGCTCGGCAGGAATCAGCCGGTTCAGCTTGACCAGCGGGGTGTGACAGGTGGTCTCGACAATGCTGGCATAGATTCTGGCGTGTGACATCCTTGTCCCTCTCAACTTAACTGGGATTCTCACTGAAATCATCGGAGCAAAACCGTCACGCCTTGATGGGGATTTGCGTCTTTTTCGGACCAGGAGCCGCTAGCAGCAAACCGCCCTAGCTCGCTGAGCGTACGTCCCTATAATGGCAGCATGACCCACGCCGAACTGGTCTCCTGGCTGCGTGAGACCGACCGAGATCGTTTGCATTCGTTGTGGCAGCGTGCCGACCAAGTCCGCCAGCAGAACGTTGGTGGCGAGGTCTATCTGCGCGGGCTGATTGAGATTTCGAACCACTGCGCGCGGCTCTGTGCCTACTGCGGTCTGCGCGTCGCCAATCGCCAGTTGGCACGCTACCGCATGACGGCCGACGAAATCGTCGCTTGCGCCCGCCAGGCCGTCGGCTTCGGCTACGGGACGGTTGTGCTTCAGTCCGGCGAGGATCCGGGCGCCACGGCCGATTGGATCACGGAACTCGTGCAGCGGATCAAGCGGGAGACTCCGCTGGCCGTAACCTTGAGCCTGGGCGAGCGCGATTTCGATGAATTGGCGGTCTGGCGGGCTGCCGGGGCCGACCGCTATCTGTTGCGTTTCGAGACCTCAAACCGGCTGCTTTACGACCGGATTCACCCGCCGCGGCCGGGGCAGCCCGCGGATCGCATCGCCCTGCTGCGGCGGCTGCGGCAACTCGGGTATGAAGTCGGCAGCGGCGTGATGATCGGGATTCCCGGCCAGACGTATGCGGACTTGGCGAACGATATCGCGTTGTTTGCCGATTTGGATCTGGATATGATCGGCGTCGGGCCGTACTTAGTGCATCCTGAAACGCCCTTGGCCCAGCCGGCACAGCAGCCCCAGGTATCGGCCGAAGAGCAGGTCCCGAGTGACGAGCTCATGACCTACAAGGTGATCGGGCTGACGCGGCTGACCTGTCCCCGGGCGAACATCCCGGCAACCACGGCGTTGGCGACCTTGAATCGCAACCGCGGCCGCGAGTTGGCTCTGCTGCGCGGAGCGAACATCATCATGCCGAACCTCACCCCGGTGGAGTACCGGGCCTTGTACGAGATCTATCCTGACAAGGCCTGCATCGGCGAGACGGCCGATGCCTGTCGCACGTGCCTCGCGGTCCGCATCAACGCCCTGGGCCGGCAGATTGGCACGGGGCGTGGCGATTCACCGAACTTCACCCGCGCGTCGAGACCACCGGACGCTTGAGAAAACTCCCTGTCGCAGGCAACACTGAGACAAAACCGGTCTTGAGATTATTCATCGATCGGCGACAGACGCTCGCGGCGCCAGCCGCCAATACCGCCACCAGCACCAAGCCACCAAAATGCTCGCGAAATTGCCACGCGTCGACCACGCAGACCGCCAAGTTCAGGCCGGCAGCCAGCCCTGTCAGCCAAGCCAGTAGCCCGCCGCGGAACAGGAGCCAATTGCACACCGCACCGACCAGCAATCCGCTCAAGCCCGGCCAGAAGCCACTTCCCAAGGCACCATGCAGGGCACTACCTGTGATGCCCCCGACACACGCGAGCAATCCGCAGACGCACCCCAGGACCAGGTCCAGACCAGCGATTCGCAGGCGACGCAATACAAGAACTGGTCCTACGCTGCAGAGCAGACCTGTGAGGGCTCCGGCTGCCAACCCCGAGAGCACACTGGAGAACAGCCCGCCCACCGCTGCGCCGATCATCGATACGACCAAGAGAACTACGCTGAGCCGGCGTGCTGCCTGTCGGAATTCGGGAGGGAACGGCAGCTCGCATTCCGCCGGATCGTCCTCGTCCGAATCCTCCTCGTCCGAATCGGATTCAAAGAACAGCCCCAAGGGGTCTTCGGTGATGTGCGCCAGGGCTGACTCCAGCGGCAAGGCCAATCCAAATTCGGCCGCTGGCTCCCAGCGGTCATCCTGCCAGCAGTAGATCTCGACTTCATCACCCTCCCGACCGGTAGGCCGCAGTTGGGCCAACGGCTCTTCGTCTTCGGCCCAATAGATGGCGAAGCCCTGCTTCCGCTTGCGCACCACCACGTCCAGGTCATGGTCGTCGAAGTGATTCTCGATGTGCTGCCGAAAGTAACTGGTCGATATTCTGTTCATACAGTCCGTCCGTGACTTCTCACCACGATCAATCCTAAACCTCACCCGAGCCGCCGTTGTCACCGTCGTCGAAACCATCGCCACGGCCCAACGGGCAGCTCCCCAATTGCAATAATTTACTCCGCGGGAGGTATTTCTTGCCAGAGCAATTCCGGCCTTCCCCGGCTGCTCCCATTGCGACGCTACCGTGCGGCACGGCCGACTGGTTGCCCAGCAAGCGAATGTGGGGGGCAGAGGAATCAGGAACGATCGACCGAGCCAGCAATCGTTTGGGACTGCCACTTTCACCACACTGCCCAGACAAGTAGAATTCCCCCATCGTCTGTCACCGAAAGTGACCCCTGCTGTGCCGACCTGCCTGCCCACGAGGTCGGCGCGAGCTGCACCGTGTTTTGCTTCCATGCTTTGCTTCAAGGAGATACGGATATGTCGAGAACCGCGAATTGCCTGCGAAGTGTCGCGGGGTCATGGTCTGCCCGACTGGGCCTCGTCTTGCTGTTCGCTGCCACCGGCACGGTTGGCTGGAGTGGCGAGAAGTTGCCCCTGCACCAGCCCTCTATCGCCATCGAACTACCGGTCGAGCACAACACGCCGGACGGCATGACGCTGGACAGCGACGGCAATATCCTGCTGGCCTGCCCCAATTTCAACACGAACCTCAAGGGGAATGAGCAGCCGGCTTGGATCATGAAGATCACGCCGAACGACAAGCTCGAACCCTGGTTCCCGGTGCCCGTCCATCCTCAGACCGGCAAGGCCTGTCCGCTGGGGATCGCGTTCGGTTCCGATGGCAACCTATATGTCGCCGATTGCCAGGCTCTGGGCGGCAACAACAACCGCATGTCACGGCTGTTGCGGATCGTGGTTACGGACAAGAAGCCCGTCCGCTGCGAATCGGTCGCCGAAGGTTTCGTGATGTCCAACGGCGTGGCCTGTTTCGGCGACGCCGTCTACGTCACGGAGACTTCGTTCGAGCCGAAACCCGCTCCGGGCCCGATGCCGAGCGGCGTGGTCCGTTTGGCCATTTCGGAAATGAGCGGCGGCCAGCCAATCCGGCTGCAACCGGGCGGCAAAGATCCCCACGTCGTCGCCAGGCTGGTGACCAAGAGCGAAGCGTGGAAGGTCGGCGCCAACGGCATCGGCTTCGCCCCGGACGGGACGATGTACGTCTGCAATTTTGGCGACGCCCAGTTGATCGCCGTGAAACTTGACCGGCAGGGCCGGGCGGTGTCGCAGCGGGTGGTCGCCGAAGGCCCGCCGATCAAGAGCACCGACGGGATGAAGGTCGACCCGCGGACCGGTTTGGTGTATATTGCGGACTTCCTGGGCAACGCCGTGCACTGTGTCAATCCCCAGACGGGCCAGGTCACGGTTATCGCCCAGAACGGACCGACCAACGGTCACGACGGCGAATTGGACAAGCCCTCGGAGGTCTGCCTGCGCGGGCCTCGGTTGTACGTGTCCAATATTGACCTCGACAAGTTGGATGGCAACACGTTCGACAAGCCGTACACGGTCTCCGTCATCGACTTGTCCAAGTAGGGTGGGCTTGGCCCACCGCACAACCCTAGGTTTCTTCCATGAAAGAAAGGCAAGCAATGGACCGACGATCCCTCTTAAAGGCGGCTGGCGCCGCCGCTGGTTTGGCTGCTGCGGGCGTGGTCACGCGTGCGACCGAGGCTGCGGACGGCTG
Organism: Planctomycetota bacterium; assembly: GCA_026692885.1. The sequence continues at coordinate 15,971 of JAPLNJ010000849.1, forward strand.
CTGCAAGGACAAGCAGTCCTGCATCCACTTCAAGAACGAGTTCTTCTACGACGCACAAGGCAAGTTCGACGTCGAGAAGGGCCAAGACGCGGTGCTCGCCCTGTGCAAGTACCACGGTTATCCGATTTTTCCCGGCCTGCGGGAAAAACTGTGGATCGCCGACTACGGCGTGGGCAAGTTCACCGAGGTCGGTTTGGCCGCGTACATGTTCTGCAATAACGTGGAAGACCACTACATGCTCATGGATATCTTCCTGTTGCCCGGCCAGATGTTGCCGGAGCACTGGCACGTGGAGGGCGAAGGCAATCCGGCCAAGCGCGAAGGCTGGCTGGTGCGCTGGGGCTTGAGCCACATCGTGGGCATCGGCGAGAAGGGACTCAGCAAGGAAGTGGTCGTGCCGAAGACGCACATGGGCGGCAAGGTAACGACCGAGCACGAAACCATCGCGACGCCCGGCATGTTTGTGAAACTGGCCAAGGTCGAAACCCGGCATTGGCAGTACGCCGGCCCGGAAGGCGCCATCATCACGGAAGTGGCCAACGTCCACACCAACTCCGCGGTTCGGCACAGCGACCCGGTGCTGAACAAGAATTTCCTGGACGGCTAGCCGTCACGTAGGTCAGCCTTTCCAGCCTGACGGAAATCTCCCCTCGCCCAGAGTCTCCTGGGCGAGGAATGAAATCGCAAAGAAAGCGTAGGAGGGAACAGCAGTGGAGTTCGCAAACAGAGTTGCCTTGGTAACCGGCGCGGCAGGCTCGATTGGCAAAGGGATCGCCGCACGGCTGATCCAGGAAGGCGCGAAGGTCTTCATCACGGATCTGAGGCAGGGCCAGTTGGACGAAATCTGCGCCGAGTTCGGCAAGAACTGCAAGGGCTTGGCGGCAGATATCACGGTTCACGACCAGGTCCAGCGTGTGGTGCAGGCCGCGCAGCAAGCGTTTGGTGACCGGATGGACGTGCTGATCAACGTGGCCGGAACGGTCGGCGAAGGGGGCAAGGTCGAGGATCTGTCCGCCGCGAACTGGGATTTCGTGTTCGCGGTGAACTGCAAAGGCACGTTCCTGTTCACGAAGGAAGTTGTGCCGATCATGAAACGCGGCGGTCGGGGCAGCATCGTCAATTTCTCCAGTAAATCGGGCAAGACCGGTTCGGCCTTGATGAGTGCGTACTCAGCGGCCAAGGCGGCCATCCTCGGTCTCACACAGTCGCTCGCGTTCGAACTGGCACCGAAGATCCGCGTGAACTGCGTCTGCCCGGGTATCACCGAAGGCACCGGCGTGTGGAGCAGCGTTTCGGCCGACTACGTGAAGAACATGCATCTGCCGATGGACGAGATCGTCAAGAAGTTCACATCCAAGGTGCCGCTGGGCCGTTTGGCCCGCGTCACGGACGTGGTGAACATGACCTGCTTCCTCGCCTCGGATCGGGCCGACTACATGACCGGCCAAGCCATCAACATCACCGGTGGCCGCGAAATGCACTAACGATTTGTCAAGGCTAAGTATTACGGTCGCGCTAAGCGTCCGCGCAGAAATAACTTGGTCAATTTCATAGTAGTAGGCACACTCCGTGTGCCGTAAAATGCGGACGGCACACGGAGTGTGCCTGCTACAATTTGTTCAACCTATTTCTTTCTGCGCGGACGCTAAGTAAGCGGCAAGGCGCTAGCCGCCGGTGGCTCGAAACCGGCGGCTAGCGCCGTGCCGCTCACAACCCCATACTCAAGCTTTGACAAAACACGATCGCTCCCACACCCAACCTCGGAGGAATTCATTCATGCCCTGGACCCGCCAGCAAGTCGCCCAGACCATCGATCACGCCGCCCTGAAGCCGTTTCTGACCGATGATGACATCCGTGCCGCCTGCCAGTTGGGCAAGCAATACGGCGTGGCCAGTGTCTGCGTCCGGCCGTCCGACGTGGCCTTGGCTGCTAAGGAACTGGCCGGGACCGGCGTGGTTCCCTCGGTCGTGATCGGATTCCCGCACGGCGCCAATCGCCCCGAAACCAAAGCCCTGGAGGCCCAACTGGCAATCGAGGACGGGGCGGTCGAGTTGGACATGGTAATGAATATCGGCAAGTTCCTGACCGGCGACTATGCCTGGGTCCAGCGCGATATCGAAGCCGTCGTGACCGCGGCCCGCCGACACCCCGGTGTGCAGGTGAAAGTGATCCTGGAAACCTGCTGGCTCAAGCCGGACCAAATCGCTCAGGCCTGCCAGATCGCCAAAGCGGCCGGCGCCGATTACGTCAAGACCTCAACCGGCTTCGGCGACGGACCGGCCACGCCGGAAGCGATCGACGTGATGACGAAGACCGTCGGAGGTTCGCTGGGCATCAAAGCCTCTGGGGGTGTGCGGACCTACGAGACGGCCTGCCGGTACCTGGACCAGGGGTGCCAACGCCTCGGCGTCGCTGCGACCAAAGAGGTGCTGGAGGGTGCGCCCGAGTAGGGTGCCGGAAGAAATCACCATGCAAGCTGTCGTCTATTACGCACCCGGTGACATCCGGGTCGAAGAGATCCCGATCCCCCAGGCCGGCCCGGACGAACTCCGGGTCAAGATCGATGCCTGCGCAGTCTGCGGCACGGATCTGAAGTCGTACAAGCAGGGTAATCCTCGCATCAAGGCGCCGTTGCCGATGGGGCACGAATTCATCGGCCTCATCGACACGGTCGGCCAACGGGTCCACGGCTTCGCGATCGGCGAGCGGGTGGTCATGGCCACGACCGTCTCCTGCGGGCGCTGCCGCTACTGCCGCGAAGGCTGGCGGAACCTGTGCCTCGACTTGGACCCGATGGGCTTCACTTATCCCGGTGGCATGGCCGAGTACACAGTGATCCCGGCGCGGGCCTTGGAAAACGGCCATGTCATCAAGGTGCCGCCCGGGATTCCCGCCGAGCAAGCCGCGCTGGCGGAGCCGCTCAGTTGCGCCGTGAATTCCATCCGCCAGTGTAACCTGCGCCAGGGCGACGTGGTCGTGGTACTCGGCGCTGGGCCGCTGGGCCTGATGAATGCCTGCGTGGCCCGAGCGCTGGGCGCCGGCAAGATCATCCTGGCTGAGGTCAGCGAAGCCCGACTGGCCCAGGCCGCCCAGTTCGGCTGCGACCTGTTGATCAACTCCGCGCAGGAGAATCTGGTCGCGAAAGTCAAAGACGCGACCGAGGGCGGGCTGGGCGCGGACCTTGTCGTCGTGGCCGCTCCGGCCGCCCAACCGCAGGAAATCGCGCTGGACTTGGTCCGCCGTCGCGGCACCGTCTGCCTGTTCGCTTCGCTGCCTGTCGGCCAGAGCCTGCTGCAGTTGGACAGCCGCAAGATTCACTACGGCGAGTTGCGTGTGATCGGCACCAGCGACTCGACTCCTGAGCACGTCCGCGAGGCCGTGGCACTGATGGCCTCCCGGGCGATCCCGACCGACAAGCTGGTCACCCACGTCCTGCCCCTGGACGGCATTTTCCGGGCCTACGACCTGATGCTCAGCGGCGAAGCCCTCCGCGTGGTGCTTAAGCCCTGACACTCGCAGTGCGTGTCCAGACTTCGACGGCGCACACGGCGTAAATCCGCGTGGGGAACGGCCAACGCCACGGCGCGGACAATTGGACCCTGGCAGTTCGTGCGGCCAGCCACGGATCCTGTACGAACAGGCTCGCCAGTACCGCCGGATTCAAGCCGGTGAAGAAATTGTGTTCGCCAATCAGCCGTGCGGCAAGGGCGGGCAAGTCTCGCTGGTCGACGTGCGCCAGTTCCGGACAACTCACCGACGAGACAAAGTCGGTAATCAATACCGCCCGCCCACCCGGCCGCAAGAGTTCCAATAGCAATCGCAGATGGCGAGCGCGCACCGCGAAAGTCAGTTCCAAGAGGTCCGGATGGCGTTCCCCCAGGGAGAGTTTCACCGCATCCAGCAGTTGTGACAGCAGGCAGACCGAGACCACGACATCCTGGGGTTCGGGCAACACCACGGGTGCAGCGGCCGTCGCCTGGGCGATCCAGCGGCGTACCTCGTCGTGCGGAACAGGGGTCGTAGGCGACCAAGCCGCCAATCCCGCACCGAGGCCCGACACGTCGACGTCTCCGTGCAGCACAAGCCGGCTGGAGTCTGCTAGCTGCTGAGTGGCCAGACCGGCGACCAGCGACTCGCGGTCGAGGTCGACCAGATGGATCCGGCCAAAGGAACTTGCCAGCCTCCGCAAGTCCAGGTCGTTGCAGTTACCGGCCCCCAAGACACACAACTGGCGGGCTGGCACGCTGCTGCCTTGCAGCAGCAACTCGGTCACCTTCTCGCGATGCGGTTGGTACAACTGCCAACAGTCGCGGCACATTTGGTTGCGGCGGATTTGTTCGTTGCGGATACGATTCATGGCCCTGATGATAGCAGCGCCAGCAGTTGGTGGCCAATCGAGCTTGTCAGGGGGCCGCGCCCCTCGTATACTCCGCCGGATTCTTCAGGGGCAGGCCTGCCGCCTAACGGCAGGACCTCGCGAGACCCACGCAGGGAACACAGGCTGCCCGCCTGTGCACGAACCCGCGGGAAGCCGGTTCGTCTGGGCCGGTGGCTCCGCTGCGTAGGCTCGGCCGAAAGATAACTCCCTCGCCCCGGCACTCCGGGGAGAGGGTTGGGGTGGACTGAGAAAACGGGAGAACGGAGTGAACCCAAAGTTCATCCTGCTTTCGTTCCGGTAGACAAAAAGATGGATGACAAAAAGATGAAAGGAATCCCACGTTCCCAAGGAACATTTTTTTGTCATCAATGTTTTTGTCCTTTCAGTTCCGAAACCCCTGTTTTTGTCAGCCCAGGGTTGGGGTGAGGGGCCGAAGAGCAAATGCCGAATTTTTTCGGCCGTTCCGTAAGGCAGGGAGGCTTGCAATGATGAAGCGATTTGGCTGTGCGATGATCGTCCTGGTGTTGGCCGCAGCGGCGGCTGGGGCCCAGCAACCGGCTGCAGCGGACACGCCCGCGGAGACGTCCGGCAATTGGAAGCAACCGGTTTCCAAGGAAGCCCCGATCAGGACCGCGGCCCGCGACGACCTGTCCCTGTCAGCCAACGGGCTGGCGACCGGTAAGACGCCCGTCACGCAGGTCAACCGGGGGGCCGGCGTGCTGCCCAACGACCAAGGCCAAGTTTGGCGCGAATACGACATCCGCCCGTACACGTCGCGGATCACCACGACGGAAAAGCCCGAGCAGGCGGTCATCGATTGGATCCTGCGGGAAACGGGGACGGAGGTCTGGTTCTCCGAACCCGTGGGCCTGCTGAGCGCCAACAAGGAAACGCTACGGGTCTACCACACGCCGGAAATGCAGCGGCTGGTGCTGGACATCGTCGATCGTTTTGTCAGCACACAGGGTGAAGCCCAGGGACTCGGCCTGCGGTTGGTGAACGTGGGCAGTCCCAATTGGCGCACGATGGCCATCTCGTTGCTCCAACCCGTGGACCTCAAGACCCCCGGTGTCGATGCGTGGCTGGTGTCCAAGGAGAACGCGGCCGTGTTGCTCGGTCAGCTCCGCAAACGCACGGACTTTCGCGAGAACAACTCGCCCAATATGGTGGTCCAGAATGGCCAGACCCAGACGATCGGTCGGACCACGCCGCGCACGTACGTCCGTTCGGTGCGGATGCGGCGCGAGGTCTGGCCCGGGCACGAGTTGGAGGGCGGACAGATCGACGAAGGGTTCTCGTTGCAGATCAGTCCGTTGCTGTCGTTGGATGGGAATACCATGGATGCGACCATTAAGTGTCAGATCGACCAAGTCGAACAATTGGTCCCGGTGCCGGTCGACGTGCCGTCGCTGGCCGGCGGCCTGCAACGCGTAGAAATCCAAGTGCCTCAAATGGTCAGCTGGCGGCTGCACGAGCGGTTCCGCTGGCCCACCAATCAAGTGCTGCTGTTGAGTTGCGGCGTCGTAGCCACGCCCACCGGCGAAAAGATGGGCCCGTTGGGGCTACCCTTTTCCCTGCCCTTCAGCAGTTCGACTGGCCGCGCGAACGCGTTGCTGTTTGTCGAGTGCAAGGGCAAAGCCAGTCAGTCGCTGATGGAGGCCCAACGTCCCACCACCGCGGCCACCGGCGGCGGCCCAAACTACGGGCGCTACTGAAGAAACCAGCGGCAATCCAACAGGCGAGCGGGGAGAGGCTGCGAAAAGATCGTAGGGTGGGCTGTGCCTAGGACGAGGCAAAGTTGTGGTTGACGTGGGAAATTGGCCCGGCGGCAAGGGCGAGAGTCTGTTTCGCTTCTTGCCCCGCAGCGGCGCACATGACAGCTCGGGACAACGGCCTGATCGTGATCCACAGGTTTTCGCCCCAAAGGGGCAGCCACATACCAGCCCAGGGCAAAGCGGAGCGGCGTTTGCCGCGTAGCGCCGCCCTGGGTTAGGAGAGAATAGAGAACACTAGCCCTGAAGGGGCGAAACAAGCCTGGGTCACGTCGGACGAACGATGCGCGTGAGAGGAACCGCCTTGTTTCGCCCTTTCAGGGCTACCAGGTTGCTTCGATACCGTACCCAGGGCGTCGCTCTGCGGCTGTCGCCGCGACGCTGTGCCCTGGGCTGATTTGTTTTGGCCCCTTCGGGGCGAGAAAACCGGGAACACCCACCGTCTTCTAGCCGGTGGCCGGTCGGGCACAAAACTGTCGCACGTACGCGGCGTCCTCGGCCGGTTGGTCGCTGTAGCGGTCGTAGATCCCGACGATCGCGCCGTCGCTGGGCTTGATCGCCGCAAACGTCTCGCGGAAAGCCTGCTCCACCCACTGCTGCCGCTCGGACAACCGCCCAGCTGCCAGGATCTTGAAGGCCAGGCACGGCCGCTTGGTCTGGCGGATGGCCTGGAACATGCGGGGCGGATCCTGCGGCAGATAGACTTCGCCGACCGGGATGGGCGCTTGCCCCAGTAGCTTTTCCAAGTCGGCCGCCGAACGATGCCGCTCGTAGAGGCAGGTCATGTAGTAGTCGAGATCCCAACCTTTGCTCTCGATCGCGTCGACGACCGCAGGCATGTGGGTGGAAACGCCCACTTGCATTCCCGCGTCCCGGATTCGCTTTAGGTAGTCGTGGATCTCGTCGAGCTTTCCTTGCTTGAACAACGAGTCGGTGACTTCGCCGTGATGGGCCACGCCGATGCAACCGCCCTGCGCGAGCTTCGCCAGGGGCGCCGGATCGCGGGCCTCGATCGCCATGAAATGCATCTTCCCGCCCTCGTCGATGAATCGTCGGTACAGCTCCAGACTGCCGTGGCCGGACTGCCAACAGGTGATCCCGACCTGCTGGCAGCGTCGCAAGGTTTTCAGGATCTGCTCCGGCGTGAAGTAGCTCCGCATCTCGTGGTTCACGAAGACCGACAGGTGCGAGCCAGCGCCGAACGGATTGGCCCCGCAGATCAAACGTGACACGGAGTACTTCCCCAATTTGATCTGGGGCAGCGTCGACTCCTCGGCCGGTGCGGCGGCCTCCGTGGTGGCGTACTGCGCGGCGACCAAGGCCGCTGACAAAGTTCCCATCCCTTTCAAAAATTCACGACGGTTGTCGAGTAACATTTGTGCAGCTCCTGATGGCGTTTGTGTTGAACTATATCGCTCGCGGTTGAGATTGGTGCATTTGTGGATCGTCCCGGCTCCCGGCCAGCTCGCCTGCCAAACGAGCGGCCTGTTGATTTAATCGGCGACGGTACCAGATGTAGGGTGGGCTGTGCCTGCGCTGCTCCAAAGTTGGTCTTGACTGCGGAAAATGAACGGGTATGTCAGGGTACAAATTGTTTCGCTCTAGGACGAATTCTTGTAGTGGAATCGGCAGATAAACACAGGGACGTAGCCCCTTGGACAGGGGCTCCCGCCCCCGCCGAGCTGGCCTCGGTGGAGCGATGATTCTGCACTACCACACGTGATTAGAAAAAGGCTGCTTTCCCTGCCGCCGCCCCCGCCGCGAAGCGGCGGGGGCGGCGGCAGGGAAAGCCTTGGGCTAGAATTCCGCTGGGCAACGTCCGTAGTGCAAAATCATTGGCTCCACCGAGGCAAGCTCGGCGGGGGCCTGACTCGTTCCAACACCATCGATTACGCCTCATTCATAGCATCCAAGTGGCACTGTCCAACTAAGCAAGCGTAAACAATACCTCACCGATCACGTTTGCCCCGCAAGATCAACTTTGGCGCGGCCGAGACTGTGCCCACCAACCACAGCTGCTTGTGGTGGGCACAGCCCACCCTACATTAAATCGACAGGCCGCGAACTGGCAGGGGTCGAAGTCAGACAGTCGAAGCAGAGATCCCCCTCGGGTCCGCCAGCGCTGGCCTGTCCAGCCTACTCCTTTCCCCGACCGGAAGGCAAGATCACTGACACGTGATTCCAGTTCACTGCGCGGGACTGGATCGTCTGAGAAGTTTCCCTCCGCCGGGCGGCAAGTTGAGTTCCACGCGAGTTCCCGCGGCGGCGGACCATTGACCGGTGGCCGCGTCGAAAGCCGCCAGGGGGTCCGGGCTGATCAGCGTGGTGGTGACGGCCCGCGGCCTTTCGAGAAGTCGAAGAATGTTTCTGGTCCGAAATCACCGTGCTTCGATCTTGATGGTGTGCGTCACCGGAACCAACGCGGCCTGGACCGCTGCCACCAGCGGCGCCCGCTCGGCTTCCGTCTTGGCCACCGTCGCTTCCAGGTCTGCCTTGCCCTCCTTGCCGTGGAACAAACTCTTCACTTGTCTGGTCTCGTAAGCCTGCTTGGCAAGCACCCCTTCATCCACTTTTCGAAAGGCTTCGCAGAATGGGTTGGCCACGAAATCCGCGGCTAGATTCACTCCCTGGCCAAGCTGCACGGCCGAGTAGGTATGGGATTCCTCGCCCCAAGTGATCTTGTAGCTCGCGGCCGCGCCGCCCTTGACGACGAGCAGCAGCCGGTTCAATTCCTGATGGAACGGGACCAGCGTCATACCGGAGCGCAGGGAATCGTCCTTGTCCGGCGCCCCGCCTGCGCAGAATGGATAGCGCCGGCTGATGATCGTGACTTGACCGTCGGCACAACGCTCCACGGTGTGCCCTGCGGTCGCCTCGGCGCGGTTCGCCCCAAGCTCGACTGTGAGTGTGCCAATGTCGCCGTCCAGCCCCAGCGATTTCAGGAACGCAAACGCCATCACCAATTGCCCCGCCCAACCTGGATGCACGCCGTCCTTGCCGGCCAGGGCGTAGTCCGGCCCGTATTTTTGGCGGGCCACGAAACCCGCGGTGAACATCGGCCAAAACACGTCGGCGAACCGGACGCCTTCGTGCTCGGCAATTTCGATGTCGATGTTGCGCAGAGCGCAAAGATGCAGGTTGTGTTCTTCGAGCGTGCCGAAGGCCGACTTGACCCAACTGGCCACCTTGCCCACGCAACCAGGTGAGCCGATGACCACGCGCGTGCCGGCCGCCTGGAAGGCCCGGACCACCGCGGTGTAGTTTTCACGATACGAGCGGTCCGTCGCCTCGTCCACAGGCCGGTAGCGATAATCGTTCATGCCATAGCAGGTGGTCGCCACCGTCGGTTGGAAGCGGAGACAATCGTTTTGCATCCGGCGCAGAAACCCTTCGGCCGTCTCCCCACTCCAGCCGTACTGGCGCGTCGTGATGTTCAGGTCCGGCACGCAGACGGTCAGGTAAATCTCCATGAGCCGGGAGTACATTTTCTGTTCCGTGATGGAATCCCCGCAGATGGCCAGTTTGTCTCCAGTTTTGAGCAACAAGCCGTTGGGTGCGGGTGCCTTGAGCGGGGCGAACTTCGTAAAGCACGGATCGGTCGGTTTGGTTTCCAACTGATCCGCCGCCAACAACGACGCGGCCGTGCAGATGCCCAGCAGGACCCCGACGGACAGCGTACGACGGAAGAATGTCAGGACGGTTTGCATGGCGATCCTTTCCTGATTAGCGAACGGTGCTGGACGTTGCCACCTTGGCTGTGGCGACGCGGTGAAGAAATTGGGACAGCTCGGACTGCTGCCGACTCTTACGCTTCAAGGCGTGTCCGTCATGGTAGCCGATCGCAGAAAACGCCGCCACAGGTCCCACCACTCCCGGTCGGACAAGCGTAGGGTGTTGGTATCCGCGAGGATCCTTTGGGCGGAGACCAATTCGCTCAGCACGCACAACTCCGGGAGACTGACGTCGTCCGGGCCATTCAAGTCGCCCAGATAGACCCCTTCGAGAGCACCGCCCAGACCACTGGCGATGGCATACTTGTTGTCCGGTGTGATCACCAAGCTGAGGCCCGCTCCCGCCAGTTTCACCGGCGGGCTGATCCACTTGCCGGCAGGTTCCCAGATCCGCAGCGTCGCGCCGTCCACCGAGGCGATCCAACGCCCGTTCGGCATGAACTCGGCTTCGTACTCCTCGCCGCTGAGCGGGTAAGCCGACGCCACGACGTCCCCGGTGCGCCAGTTGTAGAGCCGCCACGTCGTATCCCGCCGGGCGGTCAGCACCTGCTGTCCATCCGGGCTGAAGTACACGGTCAGCACGCGATCGGGATGCTCGATCGGCCGGGCCAAGGCCCGGCCCGTCTCCAGGTCCCAGATCCGCGCCGTGTGATCGTACGAGGCCGTCACCACCAGGCGGCCGTCGCGAGAGAAATCCACGTCGTGGCATTTCCCCTGGTGTTGCAGCGGCGGATAGCGGCGAATACCAGTCGCCGGGTTGTAGACCTGGACGGCATCGTCCAAACCCCAGGCGAACAGCTGGCGGCCGGTCGGATCAAAGCGGACCGCCCCATTGCAGATGTACTCATGGGGCTCCTGGCCGTGAGTACGAGGGCCGTAGTCCAACGTGCGGCGGAGGTGTCCCTGGGCGGTGTCGACCAGCAGCAGTTGCCCCTCGGCACACAGCACGGCGACCAAGTGCCCGTCCGGATGATAGTCGAGGCCGCGCGGTTCGGAGTCCGTCGCGAGCGGCGTGCCAACCTGCTGGCCGGTCTGCCAATTCCAGATCTGCACCGTTCCCGGTTGTCCCACACCGGCCGCGGCCAGCAGGCCCAGATGCACCCCGTCGGGCGCCAATGCCACATCCAGGATCTCACCGCCGGGCTGCAGGGGCGGACCGGCCGGCCGGCCCGTGGCCGCCTCGTACACCCGGGTGGTGCGCAGTCGTCCCGTGTGGTAGCTGACACTGGTCGGCACCACATAACGCCCGTCGGCGCTGAGCACGACCTGACTCGCGGAGCCAGGTTCCAAGGCTACGCGCCAATTGCGGGATAACGCGTCCGGAGCCTGCCAGACGCGGATCAGGCCACCCGCTTGAGCCGTGACCAACCGCTTCCCGCCGGGAAGAAAGCTCACCAGGTGCACAAAAGTCTGATGCGGAATGGGCGGACCCACCGCCCGTCCGTCCGGAACGGTCCAGCAACGGACCGCGTCGTCCGCCCCGGCCGTGGCCAACTGGCACCCGTCGGAACTGAAGGCCGCGCCCAGCACGTCGTTATCGTGCGGCAGTGGAGGACCGACCGGTTGCCGGCTCTGCACGTCCCAGAGCTGAGCTTTCCGGCGCGCCCCCAGCACGACATAGCGACGGTCCGGACTGAGTTGAATGGTCTGTACGGTCGGCTCGCAAACGGTCTGCAGCAGCTGGCCATCGGCCGCATCACGCCAACACATCCCGCCCTCCGCCGCCCGTGTGATGGTGAGCAGTTCGCGATCCTGGCTGACAAAGATCGGCGCCACCGGCCGCGCGTACGAAGCATCGTCTTCCTTCAGCACCGTGTGCGGAACCGGAGCGAACAGCGGCTGGGCCTCGAGTTCGTCGCTGGGAACGCGGAACACACGCGCCTGTTTATCCAGGCAGGCGGTGACCAGCCGATCGCCGCGGGAGTTGAAGGCCAACGCGACGACCGTCTGCGGGTGCGGAAGATCCGGCGTCGCGAAAACCTGGTCCTGGCTGTCCCAAACGCGCAGGATCTCGCTCGCCAGGGCCAGATACCGTCCGTCCGGACTGAAGTCCAGGGCGGCGATCGAACCGTGGTGGACAATCTGCTGCAGAGGTTCGCCGGCCGGAAAGCTCAGCACCGCGACTTGCCCAGTGGGAGTCCCCAGGGCAACGCGATTTCCGTCCGGGCTCCAGGCCAGGGCGGCCACCCGCGTCGGGCTTCCCGCTAACACGAGCGGTTCGTCCTGCCGGACATCCCACAGCGTGACACGGTCCTCCGGCAGGCCGGCCGCCGCGAGGTACTGGCCCGAAGGATGGATCCGCAGGCTCCGCAGCAACCGCCGGTCGTGCAGCCAGGCCCGCTCAGGCAAGTAGCAATGCCGGAGCCAGGCCCGCACGCGTACGCGGTTGACATCCGCCCGCTCCGGGTCGTCGGCGCCCAGCTGGGCAGCATGCGCGAACCACAGTGCCGCCCGAGCCGGGTCGCCGCCCTCGTCGGCCATCAAACCCAGCGAGGTCTGTGTGTCGCGGAGGGTCGCGTTCCACCGCGTGACGGCCCGCGTACCAGCGCGATCAGCAACACGATTGCGGCGGTCAGCGCCAACGCCAACGAGCTCAGCGCGGCAGCCAGTCGCCGGTTGCGGCCACACCACCGCCAGCCGCGTTCGAGCCGACCGACCGGGCGCGCGTGGATGGGTTCGCCGGCCAGAAAGCGTCCCAGGTCCAACGCCAAGTCCTGCGCGGTGCTGTACCGTCGAGCAGGAAACTTGTCCAAGCACTTCAGGACGATCGTCTCCAGGTCCCGTGGTACCGCGGGATTCAGCCCACGGGGCGCCACCGGATCCTCGGTCAACACCTGCAGCAAGGTGTCCGCAGGATGGGCCGCCTGGAACGGTGGCCGACCGGTCAACAGGTTGTACAGCACCGCGCCCAGGGCATACACGTCCGAGGCCGGCCCGATCTCGTCCAATTTGCCGGCCGCCTGTTCGGGCGGCATGAAACTGGGCGTGCCCAACGCCTGGCCGGTCGCCGTCAGGTGACTGTCGCTGCTGATCCGCTTGGCCAGCCCGAAATCGGTCACGCGGGGCCGGCCCGCCTGATCCAGCAGGATGTTGGCCGGCTTCAGATCGCGGTGAATCACGCCCCGTTGGTGGGCGTACTCGACCGCCTCGGTTACGGTTCGCACGAGGGCCGCCGCGTCGCGCGGTTCCAGGGGCCCCATCGCCAGCTTCGCGGCCAGGCTTGGCCCCGCAACGTAACCCATGGTGAAATAGTGTTGTCCGGCGTACTGGCCAACTTGATAGACGGGCACGATGCCCGGGTGATCCAGATCGGCTGCGGCCAACGCTTCGGTCCGGAACCGGGCTACCTCGGCATCCGAGGCCAGTTGCCCGGCCAGAATCATCTTCAAGGCCACGATGCGGTGGAGACTGATCTGCCGGGCCTTGTAGACCACTCCCATCCCGCCCTGGGCGATCTTCTCCAGCAGTTCATAGTCGCCGAAACGGGTCCGCAAAGCGCCGGGCACGCCCGTCGCACCCGCGTAAGTCAGACTTTCGAGCCTGATATTTTCACGCTCCTCGTTCGCCTGCCCGCCCGTCGTATCCGCGTAAGTCAGGCTTTCGAGCCTGACATTTTCACTGTCCCCTGCCGCCTTCCCGCCCGTCGCATCCGGCTCGAAAACCTCGGCGATCACTGCCGGTTCGTGCGGGAATCGCGAGGCGTATTCCTCCCGTCGCGGCTGCTGGCCGGCCTGCCGACGGTACGCCAGTTCGATCAACAACAGTTCGCGCAAGAGGGCCGCTCGCAGCGGCTCCGCCGTCTCCCCCAGGAACTGTTCGAGGGCTGGCGACGGGCCGGAGCCCCAGGCCTGCTCGAAAGCCTGGCAGTGGTGATCGATCAGCCGCTGGGCAGCCAGCGACAGCACGTCATCGGGCACGGACCCTTCAGCCATCCGCCAGTTCCCCTTTCCAGATCTCCCGGATCAGTTTGAAACGTCGCTCGACCGTCGGCAGCGAGCGTCCGATCTCGGTCGCGATCTCGGCGTTGCTGAAACCTTCGAGTTTCAGCAGGGCGATCCGGCGCAGTTCCTCGTCGTCCAACAGGCCCAGCAGACGTTCCACCGCTTCGGCGGTCTCTGCCGCGAACTCCGGCGTGGGCTGGCGGCCGGCCAGCTGATCGAACCCGCCCGCACCCTGCGAGGCATCGTTGCCGCGCACGGCCGATTCGCCGCCGACTCTTCCGCCGCCGCGTTTCTTCCGCCGCTGGGCCTTCAGTTGATCGTACGCTTTACGCTCGGTGATGCACACAATTAAGTGCCAAAGATCGTTGCGATCGCGCAGGTCCGGGAATTGATTAGCCTGGGCGCGCCGGCAGAAACTCTGGAAGGCACTCAGGACCACGTCCTCCTCGTCCGCGACGCGCCGCGGAGCATCCCGGAGTTTCTTACAGGCCAAACCCACCAACCGCCGGTAGTACCGCTGCCAGAGCTGCGCCGCGGCGACTTCGTCGTGGGCCTTCAATCCCGTCAGCCATTGGCTGACTGAGTTCAGATCGGACATCGTAGCGTCCTCCTCTGTGCACGAGGATAGGAGCGGAGGACCGGTTTGGCAATCGGTCCCGCTGGGGCGCAGGAACGGGTTCGTAGCGGAAGTCGTGAGACTTCCGACGTTTCGCGAGCGAGCGACCCGAATTCTCACGAATTCGGCTACGACTTTTTCTCGTGCTTTTGCCGGTGTTCTGCAAACCCATTCCTACGCCCGTCCCGCTGCGATCGTTGATCACCGCAGAATTTTCTTGGTCCCCGTGAGGGGCGCGGCACGCCTTTGGGGATGACCTCAGTGGGGCAGCACATTCGCGGCCCCAACCCACCCCCTTCTACCACCAGGAGTTCTGCCATGACCCGTCTATTCCACATCGCCCTGAGCCTTGGCTGCACACTGTTCTGTGTCACCACGCACGCCCAAACCAGCGATCCGACGGATCTCCAGCGATCCACCTGCCCGCCGGTCTATCAGCCCGTCCATCCGCCGGTTTACGGGCCGTGGGGACACGCCTCGACGTTCGAAGAAGGTTATCTGAATGGTCAGGCCAACCTGCTTCGCGGAAAGGCGGCCTATAACCTGGCCACCTCCCAGGCCCTGGCGAATCGGGAAGTGGCCCGCCAGCTGGCCATCCAGAACAAGCAGGAATCGCTGCGAGCGTACTACGAAGCCAAAGACATGAATACCGCCTACCGCCAGGCCCGACGCCAACCAGTCGCCCAGAGACCGGCCACACAGCCCGCGGCGAAGCCGGTCACGCGCCAGGTCACGATCGAAACCCGCAATCCGCAGACCGGTGCGCTGGCTTGGCCCCAGGTGTTGCAGACAAAGAAGTTTGAGCAGCAGCGCCGCCAGGTGGAGCAGTTGGTCAATGCCGGCGACAGCCAACATCGCGACGAGATCCGCTCGCTGGCCGACGCCATGCGGCAACAGTTGAAGCAACACATTCGAGACCTCGCGCCGATGGACTATGTGGCGGCCGGCAAGTTCCTTGCGGCCCTGCCCGACGCAGTTCCTGCCCACGCTGCGAACATCGCCCTGGCCGCCACCCTGTAACCACACCGGCTGAAACCTCTCGTTCCCACGCTCCGCGTGGGAACGCCTGTTTCTTGACGCTCCGCGTCGTCTGCCCCAGGACGCAAAGCGTCGGAACAAGAAGCAGCTGGGGGACGATGCTGTTGGAGTACAGCCTTTAGGCCGCCCGGGCGGGCAAAGCCCCTCGTCAATACACGCTCAAGCGTGAACTCCAACCCAACACCAAACGGGGGAGGAAGGAGTAAGGCGTCTGTGTAGCGACGAACGTAAGCATCCCCGGGCAAGCCCTCGTCGTTATACACAAGTTCTTCGCCCCGATAGGGGCAGCCACATGACAGCCCAGGGCAGAGCGTAGCGGCGTTAGCCGCGTAGCGTCGCCCTGGGTTAGGAGAATATCAGGAACGCCAGCCCTGAAGGGGCGAAACAAGCCAGCGTAGCACAGCCGCGCCACAATCCTTTGTCAAGAACTACGTCCATCTTGTTTGAAGACGAACGATACGTATGGAATGAACCGATTTGTTTCGCCCTTACAGGGCTACCGTGTTGAATCGACCCAGTACCCAGGGTGGCGCTCCGCGGCTGTCGCCGCTACGCTCTGCCCTGGGCTGATTTGTTAATGCCCCTTTGGGGCGGAAGAGTTGTGTAGAACGATGAGGGGCAATCCGGGGGGCATTCATCAAATACCAAAGTGAATGCCGACAACCCCGAAAACCGTTTGGTGCTAGTTGGCACTCGTGAGGGGCCAGGCAGGCATCTGTGGATGACCTGAATAACGGGGCACACCTACGGCTCCGAACGCTTCACCTTCCTACCACTAATACCCGAAGGGGGCCAAGTCATGTTGACCAGCACCGCACCTACCACCGCCACCACCACGGACCAGCAATTGATCGAGCAGACGCTCGGTGGCAACTCGGAAATGTTCGGACAACTCGTCCGCCGATACCAGGACCAGCTGTTCACGAGCATCCACCACCTGAGCGGTTCGCAGATCGACGCCGAGGACATCGTCCAAGAAGCTTTCGTCCAGGCGTACTTCAAGCTCGCCACGTTCGGCCACCGCTGCACTTTTTACACCTGGCTGTATCGCATCGCGTTGAATCAATTGTATTCCCAGGGTCGGCGGCAGAAGAATCATCCGTCCCGGCTGCAACGAAGTGCCGAGCGGGAAACCGAACGGTCCGATCCGCACGGCACGCCCGCGGACGAACTGGTGCGCCGCGAACAGGCTCAGCACGTAAGTCAGGCCCTGAGCGCCCTCACGGAAGAACACCGCTCGGTGCTCGTGCTGCGGGGTGTGGAAGGTTTCAGCTATGACACAATCGCCACGCTGTTACATCTGAACCCGGGGACCGTCCGCAGTCGGCTGCATCGCGCTCGGCTGCAACTGCGCGACGAGTTGCAACGGCTGGAACATAGTCCGGTCTGACCCGGATGCTGCAGGGCCTCGTCCCCACGGGCGTGAACATCTTGCGGTTGTCCAAGTCCTCAATCTTTCTCGTTCCGACGCTCTGCGTCGGAACGCAAGCCACGGACGCTCTGCGTCCTTGGGCAGACGACGCGGAGCGTCAAGACACTTGCGTTCCCACGCTGAGCGTGGGAACGAGAGAGGCGTGAAGATGTGCACAGCAGTGGGTCTCGTCCCCCGCTTGCTTCCCGCCTACTTTGGACCGTGGTACAATGCCGCCCGACTCGCGGACTCCGGCTCGTTGAACCGCCAGCCGGAGGAGCCTCACTCACCTTCAGAATCAGAGGCTGCCAGTTCCGCCCTCCCCGCCGGTCGCGTCGCCTCCGCCGGGTTCGGTGACCGCCGCCGAGCCCGGCGCGCTCCCGGAGACGCAGCCGCAGGAGCGTTTCCCCATCGTCGGCATCGGCGCTTCCGCCGGTGGGTTGGCTGCCTTCGAGGCATTCTTCTCCGGCATGCCCGCCGACACCGATCCGGGCATGGCCTTTGTCCTGGTGCAACACCTGGCCCCGGACCACAAGAGCATCCTGACCGACCTGATTCGGCGCTACACCCGCATGCACGTCTTCGAGGTCGAGGACGGGATGGTGGTCCAGCCCAACTGCGCCTACATCATCCCACCCGCCCGCGACATGGCCTTTCTGAACGGTACGTTGCAACTGCTGGAACCGTCTGCGCCCCGTGGGCAGCGTCTGCCGATCGACTTCTTCTTCCGCTCCCTGGCCCAGGACCAGCACGAGCGGGCCATCTGCATTGTGCTTTCGGGCACCGGCAGCGATGGCACCCTGGGCGTGCGGGCCATCAAGGGCGAGGGCGGCATGGCCATGGCCCAGAACCCCGCCTCCACCGAGTACGACGGCATGCCGCGCAGCGCCCTGGGCACCGGCCTGGTGGACTATGAGTTGCCGCCGGCCGAGATGCCCGCTCAGCTGATCGCCTATGTGGCCCATGCCTTCGGCAGGCCCCCTTTGGTCGCCACCGCCCGGCCGCCCAAGACCGACAACGCCCTGAAGAAGGTCTTCGTCCTGCTGCGTGCCCAGACCAGCCACGACTTTTCCGAATATAAGCCGAGCACCATCCACCGCCGTATCGAACGGCGGATGGCCGTCCACCAAATCGAGACGATGGAGGGGTACGTCAAGTATTTGCAGCGGACGCCGGCGGAGGTGGAATTGCTGTTTCGCGACCTGTTGATTGGGGTGACCAATTTCTTTCGCGATCCGGAGGCCTTCCAGGTACTCGAAACACAGGTCATCCCTAAGCTCTTTGCCGACAGGCCCGCCAACGCCGTGATCCGCGTCTGGACGCCGGGTTGCTCCACCGGCGAGGAGGCCTATTCGCTCGCTATCCTGCTCGCCGAACGTCAGGAGGCGATGAAGCAGAGTTTCAAGGTACAGGTCTTCGCCACCGACATTGACAGCCAGGCGATTGCCACCGGCCGCGCCGGCCTCTATCCGGCCAGCATCGCCGCCGACCTGTCGCCGGATCGGCTGGCGCGTTTCTTTATGCCTGAGTCTGACGGCAGCGCGTATCGCATCCGCAAAGCCATCCGCGACATGTTGGTCTTTTCCGAGCAGAATGTGATCAAGGACCCGCCCTTCTCCAAGCTCGACCTGATCAGTTGTCGCAATCTCTTGATCTACCTGGGCGGGGATTTGCAGAAGAAGCTCCTCCCCTTGTTCCACTACGCGCTCAACCCGGGCGGCATCCTTTTCCTGGGCACCTCCGAGACCGTGGGGGATTGCCACGATCTGTTTGTCGCGCTGGACCGCAAGCAGAAGCTGTATCAGCGCAAAGAGGATTTCCACAGCGCAGGGCGCATGGCCCCGAGCCGGTTCGTGCCGCCCGTGACGGCGATCGATGTGGCGTTGCCGCGGGCCGCCGGAAAGACAGCCGCCTCCGGGAAACTGCTGTTGCGTGAGCTGACCGAGCAGACGCTGCTGCAGCAGGTCGCCCCAGCCGGCGCACTGGTCAACGGCCAGGGCGACGTGCTCTACCTGCACGGCCGCACCGGGATGTACCTGGAACCGGCTCCGGGCGAGGCGGGGATCAACAACATCCTGAAGATGGCCCGCGAAGGCTTGCGGCGCGAACTGGCCACGGCCCTGCACAAAGCCGCGGGGACCAAAGAGATCGTGCACTGCCTGGGCCTGCGCGTCAAAACCAACGGCGACTTCACCACGGTCAACCTGACCATCCGCCCGGTGGCGGCAGGGCTGGCCGCGACGCCTGAGGCACCTCGATACCTGGTCATCCTGGAGGAAGCGCCGGTCCTGAGCTTGCCGCAGGGGCTGCCCCTCGACCCCGCACCGTCGCCACAGGCCGCCCGGTCTGCCAGCGCAGGAGCGGACGGCTTCGAGACCTCAACAGAGCCCTGTGCCGATACGGAGGCCGACGCGCTTATCGCGGCGCTCAAGCTGGAACTGCGCGCCAAGGAAGAGTATCTCCAGGCCAGCCATGAGGAACTGGAGACCTCCAACGAAGAGCTGAAATCCTCCAACGAGGAAATGCAGTCGGTCAACGAAGAATTGCAGTCCACCAACGAGGAGCTGGAGACCTCCAAGGAGGAATTGCAGTCGGTCAACGAGGAACTGGCCACGGTCAACAACGAACTGGAAACTAAGGTGGCTGATCTGTCGCGGGCCAACAACGACATGAACAACCTGCTGGCCGGCACGGGCATCGGCACCGTCTTCGTGGATCATCAACTGCACATCCTGCGTTTCACCCCCACTGCCAGCGTGATCATCAACCTGATCCTGAGCGACGTGGGGCGGCCCATCGCTCATGTCGTCTCCAACCTGGTCGGCTACGACCGCCTGGTGGCGGACTTGCAGGCCGTGCTGAACACGCTGATTCCCAAAGAGTTGGAAGTACAGACCCAGGCGGGCAAGTGGTACATGATGCGCATGCTGCCTTACCGCACGATGGACAACGTGATCGAGGGCGCGGTCCTCACCTTTGTGGACATCACGGAGATGAGGCGGGCCAAGGAGTCGCTGCGCACAGCCAACGACCTGCTCCGTCTGGCGGTCGTCGTGCGCGATGCGCACGATGCCATCACCGTGCAGGACTTGGATGGCCGCATCCTGGCCTGGAACCCGGGCGCGGTCAGGATGTATGGCTGGAGTGAAGCCGAGGCGCTGGCGATGAACGTCCGCGAGCGGATCCCGCAGGGGCTGCGAGAGGCAGCGTTGGCCAAGGTGCATCAGCTTAGCCTGACTGAAATTCTGGAGCCGTATTGCACCCAACGGATCGCCCAAGACGGTACGATGCTGGAGGTCTCGCTGACCTCGACCGCTTTGATGAATCAGGCCGGGCAGATGTATGCGATTGCGACCACGGAACGGGCGAGAGGAGTGGAGCGTGATCTCAGTTTTCGCCCCGAAGCGGCAGCCACCTAGCACCCAACGCTATTTTGGCCCTTGTGCGTAAAGAATGAGACTTAGCGGTTCAGCAGGGACAGGGTGCGAGACAAGGGGTCAGACGTACAGATTTCAGTTTTCGCGGTCGTGTGCTCAAGCCCTTAAAGAGCCTTCTGCCCGCGAAAACTGAAATCTGTACGTCTGACCCCAGCTGGCAGTCCGTCTATGCGAAACCGTAAAACCCCATTCTTGACACCGACAACCCCGAAAACCGTTTGGTGCTAGCACCAAACGGTTTTTTCTCGACTGGGGCTTGGTCGAATTCCCAACCATCCGGACGATCCGCGGTCACTGCCAGCGTTTGCCTACGGGTACGGCTATATTCGAGGCGTGCTCCAGGCGGTGACGACCGGTGGCTGAAGTGTCCCGCGACGACCGCCCTCCAAGCGGTACCCTGCTCCGGCGAAATCCGAGGTTCGAGTTCTGAACTGTTGGTGTCCCTGGGGATTGCCTCGCCGGTTACGGTCTTTGTTCGGCAGCGAGCAGTTTTTTGGCTGCTTCCCGGAACAGCGGCACCATATTCTTGCCGTCCTCACGGGGCCAGTCGTTGTCCTGCTGTGCCAGGAAGATGGTGATCAAACCAAGCTTGGTATCGATGGTCATCCACGTCCTGAACGAACCCCCGTGGCCAAGGCAGCCGTCTGCGCCGACGTCCCAGCAGAAACCGTAATTCGCCGCGATTTCCGGCGGCGTTTGCCGACTGGTCATGGTCTTGACGGCGGCTTCGGAAAGCACTCGTTGGCCCTCGAACACGCCGCCCTGGAGAATCATCTGGCAGAACTTCGCGACATCGCTCGCCGTGGAAAACAGGCCACTGCCCGGCATGGGTTGGCGTTGCCGGTCGCTGAGGGGATAGGAGAAGCGGGCCGCGTGGGTTTCCTCCAACGCACTTCTGTCCGCGTTCGTCCTGTAGAGCTTGGCGAGACGGTGGAGCTGTGCTTCGGTCGGCACGAAGGTACTGTCTTGCATGCTGAGCGGCTGGAGAAGCCGTTCCTCCATGAACTTCTCAAACGCCACGCCCGCAATCACCTCGACGATTCGGGCAGCGGTACTAACGCCGGCACTAGAATAAAGTGATCGGGTGCCCGGCTCGAACTGCAACGGCAGGAGCGCGTGGCTGCGCACCGCGTCGCGCAAGGTCAACCGGTCGAGTGTGGGCGATTCCATTGGAGACTGGTAGAGCAAGCCGCCCGTATGCGTCAGGAGGTGACGGATGCGCAACGGATGTTGCGGCTTCTTCAGCAGGACGTGGTCTGCGTCCTTTTCCGCGATGACCATTTGGCCTTTGAATTCTGGCAGGTACTTCTCAACCGTGTCGTCGACGTTCACTCGGCCTTCGTCGACGAGGATCATCAGGGCCGCGGCGGTCATCGGCTTGCACATGGAAGCGATCCCGAACAGGCAGTCGGTAGTCATGGGCCTTTTCGCCGCGATGTCGGCCCAACCCACAGCCTCCAGGCTCAGCACCTTGTCCTTCGTCGCCACCAGGGTCACCGCCCCCGCCATCGTCTGACGGTCCACGAACGGACGCAACAGGTCGGCTATGCTCCGGTCGGCTATGCTCCGGGGCGCCTGCGGCACGGTGGTCTGCCCCTGAAGGCTGTTCCCCGCCGAATCCTGGAGTGGCCCGGCAAGACTGGAACTCAGCGACGGGACCAATGCCACAACGGCGAAGAACAGACATCGACGGGAAGAGCGAATTTGCATGGGTCTCTTAGTCTTTCCAGGTTTGCAGAAGCGCAGGTTCACCGGGAATCAGGAACCTGTGCCGGGCGGATCGAAGCAGGCACCATTGTGCCAGTTCCTGGGCCTGCGGACTAGCAGCGGGGATGGCGGAGCCAAAACGGAAAGGCGATAATTGTAAGTGCCCGCTCAGAAGTTTTCTGATATTCAGCACGAGACAGAAACCCGGTTTTTGGAAAAAACCGGGTTTCTTTTCCCCCGACAACTTGTGAGCGGGTACTTACCCGCAGTTGTGAAAGGACTCATCCACCTGGACTTTCCGTTCGTCGGCCCAGCCACTCAGAAACAAGGAGTATCCCATGAGACGTGCAAGTGTTGCTGCCAAGCTGTTGATCTCGCTGCTCCTGATCGGTCACGTCGTCACGCCCGGTTGGTCCGCAGAACAGCCGACGGCGGAACTGAAACCCAATTGGGAACAGGTCTGGAGCCGGCCGCCAAACGACGCGACTATCCGCGGCCTGATGGGTGCCGTGGACGCGAAGCGGATGACGCAGCAACTGTTCCACATCGCCAAGGACCCGCTCCCAGTTCGCAAGCTGAACTTCACGCTGCCCGGCCACGAGAAATGCACATTGCACGAGGCCGACGACTACCTCGCTGGCAAGCTGCAGTCGTGGGGCTATCAGGTGCAGCGGGAAGGCGTGAAAGTCCAGGCCTTCCGCTGCGACACCAGCCAGCCGAAGCACAGGCAGTACTCGCCGCCCAAGCCCGACGATCCGTGGTACACGGCGTACAATCTGTACGCCGAAAGGCCCGGCGGCTCGCGCCCCGATGAGCTCATCCTCGTCCTCGCGCACAAAGACTCGCAAAGCTGGTGCGACTCACCCGGCGCCAACGACAATGCGATCGGCACGGTCAGTGTCCTGGAACTGGCCTGTGTGCTGGCTCAGCACAAGCCGAATCGCACGATCCGGTTTCTGCTGTGCAATGAAGAGCACCTGCCGTGGACCAGCGTGACCGCCGCCAAAAACGCGAGGACCCGCGGCGATAAGATCGTGGGCGTCTTCAATCTGGACGGCGTGGGAGCGAAGCCGGCGGACCAAACCACGGCGGGAAAGAAAGTCAATGTGTCGGCCTATACCGAGCCCGCAGGCTTGCGTCTGGCGGAGTTGATGGGAGCGGTCAACACACAGTTTGGGATCGGTCTCGAACAACGCAGCGTGAAGCGGCCGGGACCCGGCGACGACGACGGTTCCTTTGTGCGAGCCGGCTACGCCGCCACGATCGTCAACATCGGCTCCTGGCCCTATGGAGATCCGAACTATCACGCCGAGGGCGACATCCCGGAACGCTGCGACGTGCCCAACGCGGCCCTCGTCGTGAAGGCCACCTTGGCGGCCGTGCTGACACTTGATCAAGAGCAATAAGCCCCCAGCGACTGCTGGCTTGGAAGTTGCGAGTAGCAGAATTCGCCAGAATGCTGGCCGTTTCGCAGTGCATCAGTTAATCTCCCGTAGAATACACCGCCATCGTTCGCTGCTCTTGAAGGAACATGCTGGCAGAGGTGTGACGGATTCGAGCGATGCGAGGTTTCCGCTGAATCTACACCTCGAATGTTGCTGACACCAGGGAGGCACCAACCTTTTGTGTCTCGCCTCCCGCGACGGATTTTGTCCAGTTGTCGGCCTCGCCGCCTGGCGAATTGGGTGATGGACCTTGGGCCAGTTGGTAGTCAGCACACCCAGGGGGCAGACCTGGTGGCTCGGACACGCCAGGCAAGAACGCAGGTGGCCTACGGCGACGTCTACGGCAGCATGGATCTGTCGTCCGAGAACGAACTGGTGCAGGCCGTGATCGCCAGGTACCTGCAGGGATTTGACAAGGATGGCATTACCCACGGCGGCATCGGCCTGGACAACGCCGGGAAAGTGCCCCGAGACTTCCTGGAGGCACTGGCCCGCCGGCTGAACGCGCGCGGCCTAGGCATCGCCGCCAACGGCTGCCCGGACGAGTACCTCACCTACATCGACTTCTTCGGCAACGAGGGCTTCCCGTTCTCCATCAACTACGCCCGCCGGGCGCGCGAGAAGGGCCTGCGCGGCATCCCGGGCGAGTTCACCATGCAGCACCTCTCCGGCGGCGAGCTGGACGCTTACCTGAAGAGCAAGCTCTTCAACGGCATCGTCTTCTTCGGCTACACCAACGGCGGCACCGCTGCCGGGGCGAGCTACTCGGGCTACGGCTCACGGCCGGACGTGTACAACCACCAGCGCTGGGTGCTGCGTAAGCTGGTGCCGGTCTCCCGCGCCGTCCAGCTCGCCGGCCGCCAGCAGGACCCCGCCGCGAAGCTGGCATCGGCCGCGGCACCCGCCGACGAAGCCGGCGCGGCGCCTGCCGGGGTGGCAGTCAACGTCGAGGGCAAGGTCGAGGAAGTGCAGCGTCGCGAGGTCGGCCTCGACCGCATCACGGGGCGCTCGCCGGAGACGGGGCCGCTCATCGCTCGCTACGGGCGTGACGTCGCCAACGGGATGTACATCTTCGTGGACTCTGGTCAGCCGGAGGAAGTGGTCTGCGACGCGCAGCAGCTGGGCGTGCGTGTGGACACCCTGGTTTTCGACGAGTTCGCCGGGCGCGTGCTGGAAGCGAAGCTCGGCGAAGGTGCCCTCACCTTCAAGACATCCGAGGGACCCCGTGTGGTGCAGTTAGGCAGCGCGCCCACCGTGGTGAAGAGCATCCTGGCACGCACCGCGGAGGGCCTGCGCCTGCAGCTCACTCAACGGGCGCTGGATCGCGAGTTGGGTACGGCCTTCCCGCGCAAGGCGTGGTCGCGGTTCTGCCAGGCGGGGAAGTGGGACGCCACCGTGGCACGCACCGGCAGGGGCAGCCTGGCGGTGGTGGGCGGCACCTACACCGCCACGATGCCTCAGTGGAAGTACTTCAACCGCCAGGGCGCGGCGCAGTTCGTCTCGCTGAACCAGACCGCTCCCCAGCCCATCGTGGTGCGCGCCTTCAGCAGGGCCCGAGAAGTCGCCACTTCCGAGGAGGTCGTCCTCGACACTCCGGCCGCGCGCCGGCGCCACTTCGACGCCCGCGAGGGCCACACCTACTGCATGCACATCTACCTGGACTACCAGGACGGCCAGTGGCCCGAGGTGCACACCGTGCTCTTCTCGCCCGGCACCCACGACTGGGAGGAGAAGACCATCCGCGTGGGGCCTAGCCGCCCCGTGAAGACGGCCATGGTGCTGCTGGAATTTCACCAGCCTCAGGGCGCCGCATGGTTCGATGACCTGTCGCTTTCCAGCGGGAACGGGATCGAGCGCAACCTGCTGGCTGCCCCCGGCTTCGAGGAACAGGACTCGGCCGCCGCGGGGGCGCAGGCGATCAGCGAGAGGTATGAGAACCAGGTACAGACGCTGCTCAACTCGGTGGCAGCCGCCGCGAAGTCGGTTACGCCGGTGGAGACGCTCGCAGCGCTCGGAAAACAGGTAGACGACGTGGCCGCCTCGGTGACGGACAAGGGGCTAGCAGCGTACTTCCCCCGCGAACTCCGCGACCTGGAGGACGTGCGGGAGAAGCTGGAGATCTGCTCGCGTGTGCTGGCGGGGCAGGGGTGATGTGGTTGGGGTATGGTGCCCGCACGCCGCAGCAGGTTCTTCGTCGGCATCGGCGCGTGGAGTTCGTTGCGCCAGGCGAGCAGTTGTGAGTGCAGTTCCTTAATCAAGGTAGCTGGTGCCGTCGAGCGGATACTTCTCCGGCCGTGGCGCGCCGGCGACGGCGAGCAACGTCGGGTAAAGGTCCACGCTGGGGTGTTCAGTTTGTCTGATTCTGCGTTGAATTGGTGTTTTCCCGAATGCCTGATTTTGTTCCATTCTGGTTTGCCTCGCGGAGCGATTACGAAATCAAGGATGACCGAGTGGCCCCTGGGGCACCCCTGCTCGTGAT
>JAPLNJ010000850.1 GCA_026692885.1 Planctomycetota bacterium
TCTCTGGGATACAACTTTGCGCGGCCCAGCCCGGGCCTCCAGAACCGTTGGGTGCTAGCGACCTGGCTGGCGCCCGAGTGACGGGCGATTGAAAATTCTACAATCGACGTAGCCACGCCAGCAGAGATTTGCTACTGTCCCGCACCTCCCGTAGTTCTTGCAGGAGGCAAGCCACGGACTTGGTGTTCTTATTGAGGAGTTGACCCGTGCAAATCTCCAGCCTGCGCATCGATCGTTTTGGTGTCTGGTCCGATCTGAAACTGACTGCGTTCTCCGACGGTTTGAACGTGATCTACGGTCCGAACGGGTCGGGTAAGACGACGCTGGTGCAGTTCATCCGCACCATGTTGTATGGGTTCGACGACCAAGTCCGTCAACGGTATCAATCCGCCGACTCCCGCAGCCTGGGTGGGTCCTTGACGGTGCAAGGGCGATCCGGCCAGCAGACGCTGCAACGCCACGACACGGGCGATCGGGACGGGCGGCTCGTGGTCGAAGATGAACACGGTTCCCCGCTGGCCTCGCACCAGGTGCAAGACCTGCTCGGGGCCGTCCTGCCGACGGTCTTTGATCACGTCTTCCTGGCCGGGTTTCACGGTTGGTCGAAGATCGACAGGCTGATCGAAGAGGCTCTAACGCAGGGCTTCGATCTGCTCGGCAATCAGGCCGACCTGCAGAAGTCTACCGACCTGCAGGAGCAGCTGGCGGCCGATCGACGGCTGCTGGCCGAAGTGCCGGTGCCGGAAGTCCCACTGCCCGAACTGCTGAACCGCCGTTATCGGCTCCAGGAAGAGTGGGAAGCGTTGCAGCGGACGCTCCTCGAACAACAGGGCGATCTGGACGGCCGGATGCATAAATTGTCGGTGGAAATCGCGGAGCTGGAAGACGAACTGGAAGAACTACACCACGAACTGGACGCGGTCGAAACCGACTTGGCGGCACGTCAGACCGAACAAAACTGCCTGGAGGAATCGCTCCGGGAGTTGAAGCAACAACACGAAAAACTGGCGGGCCAGCGTCGCGAGAAACTGCGTGAACTGGATGCCCAACTCGACCGCTGGCGCGGCGTGTTACGGGACCTAGAAGCCCGGACGCACCGCTTGCTGGAAGAGCCCGGGGAGGTCGAGGCGTCGCGCGGCAGTGTGGCAGGCGCCCCGCGCCACCTCCTGCGGCGGATGGAGATGCGGCTGGACGAACTGCAGCGGTCGGTCCTGGCGACCAACGGCGAGGTGCCTGCGGTCGGATGTCAATGCCGCACCCTGCGGGAAACCTTGAGAAACACCTTGCCAGCCCTGCGCGAGGACATCTACCGGCTGTGCAACGAATTTAGTCATGGGGAGCTTGTCGCACAACGCGTGGAGTGCTCCACCGAACTGGGCCAACTCCGTCGTTGCGAGGCCGAATTGCGGCAGGCGATCCAGACCTTAACGCGGCGACGGGAAGAACTGCTGGCGGAGACTACGGGGCGCCAACCCGCAAAGCAGGTGGCTTTGGAAGCGTCCCACGGGCCGCTCTGCCAGTGCGTGGCCCATCCGACGCTGGAAGAGATCCAACCGAGCGCCAGTCCAGTGCCGGAACAGGGCGAGGAACTCCTGGCCAAACTCCAGACCGAGGTCTTGCGTCTGAGCCGGCGGCGGCAGGAAGTCCGGGCTGACATCGAATCCCTGGGAGACGAAGTCCGGGAACTGCGTGAGCGCCGTCACCGGCTGCAGGCAGACGGAACGCGGGATGCGGAGCAGGCAGACGTCCGCAGCCAACAACAGGAATTGGATCGCGCGCTCCAGCAAATCCGCGACAGCGAGAAGCACCAGCAGTTGGTCGCCGCCGTGGCGCAGGGCGAGACGGAGATCCGACTGCTGGAGGCCAAAGTCCGCGACTCAGCGGTGCTCCGCGAAGCATCGGATCTGTTGCGACGACTGACAGACGGCGACTTGCAACAGGTCAGCCTGACCCGCGCGCGGGCGGTCTTCGCGCAGAACCGGCAGGGCGATCGGCTGGCCTACGACCAGCTCAGCTCGGGCGGTCGCGACCAGGTTTATCTCAGCCTGTGTTTGGCCCTGGCCGCCGCCTACGGGCGTCAGGGCACGCATCTGCCGCTAATCCTCAGCGACGCCTTCCTGAACATCGACGCCAAAGGGACCACAGCGGCAGCCCTGCTGCTACGCGATTTCGGCCAGCGGGGGCAGCAAGTCCTGCTGTTCACTCGGCACATCCACGTCGCGGATTTGTTCCGCTCGCAGGGCGTCTCCGTGCGGCAACTGCCAGCGGTGACCCCACGCGAAATGGTCGTCGAGACCGCCTCGGCGCCCGAATTGAGCGAGCAGCAGCGTACCGAGATCAACAACGTCTTGAACGCCATCGCGGCGGAAATCGTGACGCCCCACGAGCCGGTCGACCAGCAGGCCTGGAGTTCCGAGGAATTCCCTGGCGAACTGACGGACCGCGTACGGTTGAAGAAGACCGTGGAACCGAGCGTCCCGGCGGTCGTGCTGGACGATGAACTGGCCTCCGAGTATTTCCTGCTGGAAAGCAGCCCCATCCAAGACGCGCCGTCAATCGATTCGGCGACCGCCGAACGCCTGCGCAAGATCGGCGTCTTGCAGGTGCGGGATCTGTTGCGTCTGAAGCCCGCTGAGGCCGCAGCCCAACTCCGCTATGCCGGCATCACGGCCGCCATGATTGAACGTTGGCAGGCGGAGGCCGCCCTCACCTGCCGAGTGGCCCAACTGAGGCCGTACGACGCGCGGATTCTGGTCGCTTGTGGGATCACCGCTGCCGATCAACTGGCCCAGATCGAAGCCGAGGAGTTGTTGCGGCGCGTCGAGACCTTCTCGGCCACCAGCCTGGGACAGGTCCTGCTGCGGGCCGGCAACCGGTACGAGTTATCGCGTTTGACGGATTGGATTCGCACGGCCCGCCGCCTGCATCCCGGACGTCACGCGCACCGCGAATCGACGCCACCCCGGCCGCAGACCACCGACGCCTCGCGACCGCGTTCCCCGCGTTCCAATCGCGACTCGCTGAGCCGATCCCGTCAGCCCGACCGGGAACGCGACGCGCTGTCTCCGCGACCGCAGACTCGGCCGGAAACCACGCCGGTGGTCCTGAAGATGGAACCCGTCGCCACCGACGGGCGATTCCATCTGGAACCCACCGATGCCGTAGAAGCCGCCCCTTCCATCGGGCCGCGACTGGCCGAGCGTTTCACGAAGATCGGCATCCCGACCGTCGCCGATTTCTTACGAGCGGATGCCGAACAGGCTGCTCAGCGTCTGGGCCACCGCCGCGTGACGGTCGACGTGATCCGGCAATGGCAACAGCAGACGACACTGGTCTGCCGCATTCCGGAGCTGCGCGGCCACGACGCGCAGATTCTGGTCGCCTGCGGCGTCACCGAGCCGGAGCAACTGGCCAAGCTGGACCCTGCCGAGCTGTGGAAAAAAGTGCAGCCGTTCGCGGACAGCACGGAAGGCAAACGCATCATCCGCGGTAGCCCCGCGCCGGACGTGGAAGAAGTCGGCAACTGGATCCGCTGGGCCGCCCAAGCCCGCACGCTGCGCGCTGCCTAATACGGCAGATTGTGTCCTTGGGACACGAGTGCTTTGTCAGCATGATGCAGCAGGTCAATCGGCTCGAGGCCAGTCTGCAGATTTCGGCCGAGGCCGTAAACTAATGCCGGGCAGTTTGCTCCGAGCCGCGTTTTCGGGCCAACTTTGAATCGGCGTGGTCGTCGCGACGCCTACCGCGAAGCGGTTCCACAACACAGCCCAGGGTCGCGCAGCGCACCCTGGGTCGGCAGCGCCCCACCACCCGCCAAACCCCGACGGGGTTGCACAACGGGCAAACGTCTTATTGAGTCCTAGGTTGCCAATGGAAGACGAGAGAACGTGGATGGGGAGGGCGACGCTCCCGCGGAGCCGTGGGCCGTCCCCGACGGCCCGCTCCGGCTCGGCAGGAGCCTCGCCCTCCCATGCAATTGACAACCTAGGACTCAGTAGTTGGATAGGGGGCCTTGATCGTAACGTTGCGAAATGCGAGCAGCTACGGTTCAGCGTATGGGATGCCCCCGGCTTGCCCCTCATCGTTATACACAAGTCTTTCGCCCCGATAGGGGCAGCCACATAACAGCTCAGGCAGAGCGGAGCGGCGTTGGCCGTCTTGCGGTCGTTGGGGTAGGGCCGCTGAGGCAATCACCATAACCCATCCGAGCTCACCGCGAAGAAGCGTCCGAGATGATTGCACCGCCGGAATTTAGCCGCTAGACTGACCGCTGTTCTTAGTGCGTGATATGCTGCCGAAGTCGCTGCGGCAATGAATTACGATGGTAGTCGTCCGGCGGCAGAATTATATGGTTAGCTGCGAAACCTCGTAGCGAGAGGTCATGTTCGGTCACACCCCAAGACTCACCTGGAACCCTAACGCGGACGGCACGATTCGATCCGTGTGCGAGGCTGTGGAGATCGCCAAAGCCCATGGAGTTGTTGTTCCCGAGTATGCCGCCTTTTTCGTCGACGAACTGGGCTGGCTCGATGAACACACCACTGCCCGCGGTCCTAAAGTCACCAAGGCACCTGGCGGCATCGTTGTCTGGGAGGATCTCCTCAACAAATTCGGGCAGGTGCCATTCATCATCCGTCGTGAGATACTGGAAAGTGACGAAGCTGTCGTAGCTGTTATGGCTCACGAGATGCACGAATTGAATGGGTTGCTCCCACTGCTCCGACGAGGACAACTTACGATCGAACACTTCGAGGGCTACACGTCACCGACGAATCCCGGCAATCTACACAGCGAGGCGTGGGACGTTGCTGACAAATTGGTCGAAAAAATGCGGAGGAAATACAATGATTCCTGAACTTGTCAAGATGTACGAGGAGGGGGCGATTACTGCACATCACTTGGCCGTGCAATGCCTGCATGTGCTCGATCCTGCTGAACCAGACCTCGTCCTTGCACAGCTCCCGGATGACATATTGGCTGCCATCCAGGACTTTGCTGAGGGCTACGATCCTAAAGGCATGAAAACAAACTATGGTGTTATTCCGGCACAAGACCAAGTCATTGCGGCAACGAAATGGATTCGCGAAGCGAATGCCAACCTCGCGCCGTCACAGCGATAGCTTTAATTCTCATCGGCAAACGCAGCCAACGGATGGACCTGAGCGGCGGTCTCTCGGTCCTTGATTCTGGGGACGGCGGTTCAAGGAGCAAAAAAAGGAGTGATGCTACCGCTGCAATCGGATGGCGCAGCCGCCGTACGGGGCCAGATTCAGCTCAAATGATTCGCCCGCTTGCAGCCGCACTTCGCGTGAGGCAAAACTCCGCGGTTCATTGCCGTCGCCGATCAGGATTCCCGCAAATTTTCCCGCGCCCAGAAATCCCAGCGGCAGGGACAGACGCAGCGGCTCCTTCTGGCCGTTGAGCGCGCCCAGATACCAGACGTCACCCTTGCGCCGGGCCAGCACGACAGACCGGCCGGGATGACCTGCCAAGTAGCGCGTTTCGTCCCAAGTGACCGGCAGCTCCCGCAGGAACGTCTTGGGCGCGTCCGGTAGTTGGCGGTAAGCGCTCACGCGGTCAGCAAAGTGCAGCAAGGCCGACTCGAACACCACCGCCAGCGCCAGCTCGTGAGCATTCGTCGTGAGGTGCGGGTACTTGTCGTCCGTAAACGCGCAGGGCGTGTAGTCCATCGGCCCAACCACGTTTCGCGTGAACGGGACAATCGTGTTGTACCGCGGTGCTTCGACCGGAAAGTCGGCGGCGAAGGTATAGTTCTCTTCGCCCCGGACGCCCTCCATGCTCATCAGATGCGGCCAAGTCCGCTCCCACCCGCGCGGCAGGGTGCAGCCGTGGAAGTTCACCATAATCTGAGCCTCGGCCGCATCCCGCAGAATGTCGTGGTACAGGGCCATGATCTCCTGCTTGTCGCTCTGGAAGAAGTCGACCTTGACCCCGCGGATGCCCCACTTGCGCAACAGCTCGAATTCGAACTTACGCAGTTCCGGAGACTGTAGGCAGCCGCGGGGTTTCTCCGAGACGATATTGTGCTCGCCGCCCGAGTTGTACCAGAGAAACAGCCCCACGCCCTTGGCCTTGGCGTAGTCGGCCAACTCGCGGACGTTCCCGTGGTCCATCAGCGTCCAGTTGGCATCGACCAGGAAGTACTCCCAGCCCATCTCGGCGGCCAGATCGACAAACTCGCGCAGCTGGCGATAGTCGCGGGGGCTGTCGTGGTCCGACCACCAACTCCAGGCCACCCGGCCCGGCTTGATCCACGAGACATCGGCGATTCGCGACGGCGGATTCAGGTCGGTCACCAGGGTCGACTCGACAATCCCGGCCAACGATTCGCCGACCAGCACCACTCGCCATGGCATAGCCCAGGGGAGTTTCGCACTCGGCTGAACGTTGCCGTGGCCCCAACCTTCCTCCGGGCCCGGGAAGCGGATGCGGTACACGCCACCCGGCGCTGCCTGAGCCAAGCGGCAACCGCAATAGGTGCCGTCCACTGCCGCCTCGGTCAACATCACCCAACGGCTCTGCCGAGCCACCTGGAACAAGGCCGGAAAGCCCCAGCCCGTGGGTTTGGGCGAGTTGGTCCCGATCGGAATGCCGTCCAGGTAATTGGCTTCGTAGGCCGGGGAGTATTGGGTGGATTCCTGGTAGGGTGTCATCCAGGCCCGGCCCTCGGCCGGTAGGCGAAAGCCGGTCGACTCGCTGGTCACCGTGACCACAGCGGGGCTGCTACCGGGAAAGCGGTATCGGAAAGCGACGCCGTCGTTGGCCACGCGCAGCACGACCTCCAGCGGCGTCTGCTGAGCGTTTGCAAATCGCCACGACTGCTCCTGAGCGAGGCTGTGGCACACGCTGCGTTTTCCGTGCGGCAGGGGATAGGTTTCATCGATGGTCGTCACCTGGCTGCAACTCTGGAACGATAGCCCATCGACGCATGAATCGTCGCTGCGCACGATGCCCAGCGGCGACCACGGCAGCACTTCCACCCGTCGATCTGGCGGGCCGTGCTCGATCCGGTAGTACAGCCGCACCTTGTCCGCCGGGTACTCGGCCACTTGCTGCGGCGCGAACAGCGCCAGGGTGGCCACCAGCTTGCCGTCGGGAGCAGCGAGCGTCCACTGGGTTTCCACGGCGCGGGCGGCAGAAACGCTGCCCCAGCAAGACAGAATCAAGAGAGTCGTCGAACTCAGAACAGATCTCATCTGGTTGGCTCCTTAGGGTCACAGGTTGTGTGATACACGTAGGTTGCAGGGCAGCCTTTCCAGGCTGACGCTCGCTTCATGTCAGGCTGGAAAGCCTGACCCATTTGGTTGCGGCCGGGCCGCATTAGAAATGGTCGATCAACAGTTGTCGGCGTTAAGGCGTTAAGGTAAACCACTCACCCAACGCCGTTAGGAATTCTGACGCAGGCAAGAACCGGCACGTACGTCGTAGCCGAAGTCGCCAGACTTCGGGGATTCGCGTCAAACACCCGAAATCTGGCGAATTCGGCTACCAAAATCCTCAACGGCGTTGCCCCTCACCCCCATCCTGGTCCGCGCAAAACAGTGTCGCGAGGCAGGCGAGAGTTTGTTTCACTTCTGTTCAGCCCACAGACATGGGTCAGTCCTTCAAATTTCAGTTTTTGCGGCACTTGGGCAACGAGGGGTGGAAAGTCTCGCCGCCGCAAAAACTGAAATTTGAACGACTGACCCTGGCCGCTGTTTCCGCCCAGTTTTGCGAGGCCCACCCTCATCCCCTATTCCTGGAGTATCAGGGCGAGGGGAGCTAGGCGTCCGAGCTCGGGAGTCAGTCTGCTTTCTCTGCCGCCAGTATCATGACCGGCCCCAGCAACCCGGACTCCAGCAGCTTGTGCTCGCCGCCCTTCTTCGGCGGTTGGTAGAACTTTTGGACGTTGGTCTTGGTGAGTCGCTGCTCCGGGGGCAACTTGCTGTCGCCGATCAGGCGGTTGGGCCAGAGGTTGACCACGTCGATCTCCAAACGGTTCTCGCCCGCCTGGACGGCTGCGGTGATGTCCACCCGGAACGGTTTGGTCCACACGACGCCAAGCGGCTTGCCATTCAGCCGAACCTCGGCCAGCTCTCGGACCTCGCCCAGATCGAGGAACATCCGCTGGCTCGGCTTGGGCAGACCGGCAGGTATCGCGAAGGACTTGACGTACGTGGCGGTGCCCGAGTAGTAGCGGATGCCGGCCTCGGGTCGCTCCGTCCAGCTGGCCAGCTTCGCGAACTCGACCGACGCTGGTCCGCCCCATTGCGGATCGAACTTGACCGTCCAGGAGCCAGTGATCTCCGCCACCGTCGACAATGCTGGGAAGTTGCTCTCGGCGGTCCCTTGTTGGTCGGCGGGAAGCGGTTTCCTAAAGACCACGAAAAGCGAGCCGCAGGGGGCGAACTCCAGCGGCAGGACCGTCCGCCCGTCGGCCTGCCGGAAGGCGTTTGCTGCTCGCCTCTCGCCCGTCACCGGGTCCCACAGTTCCGGCTGTTTGCCGGTCACGCGGAACGCGCAGGCGGCGGCCACCGGTTGATCCGCTGGGTTGCACACGAAGTAGATGTCCGCGTCCGCGTCCCGACGGTGGATGTAGTCGAGCGAGGATTTGACGCCGGGCTGTGTCTCGCCTTCGAAGTCCGGCTTCAGCCCGTCGGCCAGCAGGATCTCCTGCAGCGTCGGCCCCCACACGACCCGGCCCAGGCTGTAGGCGTGTTCGCGCACGGTCTGACCATCGCAGGCACCCCACACCTTGGCTGCCAGTTCCTGTACCGTGGCATCGCACCGCGGAATATCTTTCCGCCCCGGCGCGCGCACCGGCCGTGGTCCTACGACCGTCGCCCCGGCCTCCACCAACGCGGCGATCTTCTGGAGTACCTCCGGCGACATGGTGGTGCGGACCGGCAAGACCAACAGCCGGTAGCTCATCCCGTCCGGCAGCACGATCCGTCCGTCGCGCACCGACAGGCGTCCCAAAAGCACCTCGGTGTTGCAGACATCGTAGTCATAACCCGCCGCCAAGGGCGGGTTCATCTGGTTACGGTAAGGCACCGAGGCGGGTATGTCCTGACCATAGAAATAACACACGTCGCCCACAAACCAGCCCTGTTGCAGTAGATGCTGGCAACGCGCGTGGTAGGTCAGCCAAGCCTGGCTTTTCGGCCACCACGTGACGTGCCGATCGAAGTGCGTCCCGGCCGCTTCCCACTGGTAACCGGGCTGGGCTTGTTGGTCAGGCTGA
Source organism: Planctomycetota bacterium (assembly GCA_026692885.1). Next base: position 9,245 of record JAPLNJ010000850.1, read on the forward strand.
TGCACGTAGAAGCACAGCATGGTACGGGTCAAGCCGTGACAGAAGGCGCGGTCTCCACAGACCTTCAGCAGCCGTGGGGATTCCTCCCAGTTCGGCCCCATGTCGGTGTAGGCCTCGGCTTGGCACAACCGCTTGCCGTAGGTGTGTGCCGCGCAGGCCGCCTGCTTCAGGCTGAAATCGGCATGAGCGCCGCTGGGATACCAGAACTCGCCCATCGGGATGTCGTTGCGGCCTTCGTTCTGCAACTCATCGTGCCAGCCGACAAACGGCCCGCCGGATTCCGGATGGATACCCAGGCCATGTCGCCGCGACAACTCGCCGAGTCGGCCATAGTAGTTGTCGGCCACCAGATCGGCGACCAACCGGCGATAGTCCCAGCGGAACCGCTCGGAGACTTCCGGACCGTCCACGCTGCCGCCCACCAGCGCGGGCAGGAAGGGCAGCAGGTCATAGCCGTAGCGCCGCTGGAACTCCGCACGCACTCCCGGACTCCAGTTCGGCTGTTCAGCGATTTCCCAACTGTCGATATGGGTGTACGTCAGCGTCTTCCCGGCCAGCGTGCTCACGTCCGCGATCAACTTCTCGCCCGTGGCGGCAAAGTGCAGGTCCATCGCCTCGGCGCTGAGCGGATCGATCTCCAGCCCGGCCGAACCGGGACTGACGCATTTGGTCATACCCCCGACTAACGTTGCGCCCAGTCGCAGCACGAGCCACGCGCCCTCGGGCGCCTGCCAGCGCAGTCGCCCCGTGTCGTCCAGCTTCCCCGACAAGTCCAGCATGGCCTGACTCTCGCAGCGCCACCGCGGCAGTTGTTCGGGCTTCTGACCCTGCTTCAGCAGCGCCAGTTCGCTGATCTGCACGTTCCAACACGCTTGACCCTGATAGGGATAAGACGAGGTGATCAGCAGGCGGAAGAACTTCGCCCGCAGTTCATCGAACGAGACGGTTTTAGCCTGGTGCTGGTCCACCGTAAAACGGACCACCGTCTGAAAGATCTGGCCGTCGGCCGAGGACTGCAGTTCGCAGTCGCGCGGGCCGCAGTCCGGATAGGGCTGAATCATCAGCGATACCGCGGGAAACGGCTCCGCATACTCCCAACCGTAGAATTCCGGGCGTTCCGGTTTCGGTCCCTGTCCGGGCTTGTTGCCGTTGGAAATCCAGCGCGTCTGCAGGTCGCCGTCGGCCGCCAGTTCCGGCGGGTATTGGGGGAAAGAGGAACTGGCGGTCAGCGTCAGCGGTGCCGCAGCGGCATCACCGGCCAGGCGGTACGCCAGCACGGCCACATCCTGGTAGTAGTTCGGCGCCGGCGGCCGCGGCAAGACCAGCGAGATTTCGGCGGGTCCCTGCACCTGGATCTGCGAACAGACCAGTTTCTTAGCCGCCTGTTCCGGCTTGACCCACGTGCCGCCCGCGTTCCAGCCACTGCACAGGTTGACGCTCAGTTGCAACCCCAGCCGATGCGCTTCCGCGACGGCGAACTTGAACAGTTCCCGCCACGGCTCGCTCATGAATCCCGGCCCTTTCGGCGCCAGCGGCCCGCCTTCTCCCGCGTCGAACACCAGCGCCCCCGCGATCCCTTGGCGTTGCATCTCCTCCAAGTCACGCGTGATGCCGTCCTTGGTCGCGTGGCTGTCCAGCCACCACCAATAGACCCACGGCTTGGCCGAATCCGGCGGCGTGAGGAAACCTTGCTCCAGACTGCCCTCCGCCGCGGAGGCCGTCTGCCCTCCCGACAGGAACACGAACAGCAGGACCGTCGACAGCACCGACACAGAAGTCTGTTGGCGAGGCATGGTTTGTCTCCTTGGGGCCACACAATCCACTCGTTGCAGTCAATCCGGGTTCACGCACCTTCGGCTACGTGGGCTCACGCAGGTTGATCGTGACCGGAGCGTGGTCCGAAACCGACAGCCCGCCCTCGCGATAGACCGTGGCGTCTCGCCAGCGTGCCGTCGCGGCGCGGTTACCGAGCAGGTAGTCGATCCGCCACCCACGGTCCAGCTGCCGCGCGTTCCCGCGGTTGGACCACCAGGAGTAGGGCCCGTCGACGTCGCCGAAGTGGACACGCACAAAGTCCGTCCAGCCGCAGTTCAATAAACAGCCGAACCATTCGCGCTCGTGCGGCAGGAAGCCGGAGTTATGGGCGTTTCCTTGCGCGTAGAAAATGTCCCGCGCGGTGTGGGCGATATTCAAATCTCCGCCGAGGATCACCGCTTCATCGGACTCGGCCAGCTGGCGGGCCCAGGGCAAGAAACGGGCCAGCCAGGCTTCCTTGTAGGCTTGGCGTTCCGCGCTGGCCGCCCCGGACGGCAGATACACGGAGACGACCTGCACGCCCTGGACGCGCACGCGGATGACGCGACCATCGGCATCGTCCTCCCCTGGGCCCAGGCCCCCGCCCAGCACCTCCGGCGGTAGTCGCGACCACACGGCGGTGCCGGCATAGCCCTTCCGCTGGGCCGGATGCCAATGCACGTGCCAACCCGGCTGGTTCGCCCACTCGCCAGGCAACTGCTCCGGGAGACTGCGGACCTCCTGCAACAACAAGACGTCCGGGGCAACCGCCTCCAGACAGTCGGCAAAGCCTTTCTTCAAGGCCGCGCGTAACCCATTGACGTTCCAAGTCGTGATGCGCATGGCCCTGTTATAAACCAAGCGGCGGCATCGCGCAAAGCAGGCGTCCCAAGACACCGGGCAGGAAGCCGGTTCGTAGCGAAAGTCGTAAGTCTTCCGACCTTTCGCCAGCTAGCCGCCCGAATTCTCACGAAGACGGCTACTCCTCGTAGGTTTACTGGTCTTCTGCAAACCCGTTCCTGCGTCCCGCGAGACGCAGAGAGAATGGTCTACCGACCGACCGACCGGACGGTCGCGGTGCCGGTGTGCGGCAAGATTCTCTGGCACTCGATTGCCGTCGCCGCTTGGCCCTCTATCGACCGTTTGGTAGAATCAGCGCTGCTTGGCGGCTTGGCCCGCCTTGATGATCTTGACGACTTCCAGCACTTGGCCGTGCCGTATGGAAACGCAGTCCCTCAGGAAGAAGACCCTCTTCATTACAGGGGCCAGCCGAGGTATCGGCAAGGCGATCGCACTGCGCGCGGCTGCCGACGGCGCGAACATTGCAGTCGCCGCAAAGACCACGGAGCCGCATCCGAAGCTTCCCGGCACGATTCACACGGCCGTCGACGAGATCGAAGCCGCGGGCGGCCAAGGGTTGGCCTGTCCCATGGATCTCCGCTTCGAGGACCAGGTTCTGGCGGCCGTGGCCAAGACCGTCGAACACTTCGGGGGGATCGACATTCTGGTGAACAACGCCAGCGCGATGTTTCTGGCCCGCACAGCCGACACCCCGATGAAACGCTTTGACCTGATGCACGCTGTCAACTTGCGAGGCACGTTTATGACCTCGCAGGCCTGTCTCCCGCAGCTGCTCAAAGCGGATAACCCTCACATTCTCATTATCGCTCCGCCCTTGAATATGGAGGCGAAATGCTTCGCGCCGCACTTGGCCTACGCGTTGTCCAAGTACGGCATGAGCACGTGCGTCCTGGGGCTGGCGGAGGAGCTGCGCCGGCAAGGCGTGGCCGTCAATGCGCTGTGGCCCAAAACGGTCATCGCCACGGCCGCGGTGCGAAACTTGTTCGGGGGCGAAGCCGTCGTCCGCCGATCGCGGAAACCCGAAATCATGGCCGCCGCCGCACACTCCATCCTGGTACGCAACAGCCGGGAGTGCACCGGCCGTTTCTTTGTCGATGAAGACGTGTTGATCGCCGACGGCGTGACCGATCTTTCCCCCTATTCCACCACGCCCGGCGCGGAGCTGCTCCCCGATATCTTCCTGTAGGAGCAGCGTGCGAAAAAGGTCGGCAACCTGTACCCGTTCGAAGCCAGAGAAAAGAAAATCAGCCAAGGAGCCAAGATGAAAGAGATTGTCATCGTCAGTGACGACCGACCCAACATGGTCGCCGAGATCACCGAGGCGCTGGCCGACGCGGACGTGAACATCGAGTTCCTCTCGGCGGAGATTATCGGCGGCTTACGCGTAGCCATCCTCACTGTCGATCAGTACGACGAGGCGCTGCGGGCGCTGGCCCGCACCCCCTACCAGGCCATCAGCGAAGACGCCTTCTTGATCCAACTCGCTGACAAGCCGGGTGAACTGGCCCGCATCACGCGACGCCTCACGGACGCGGGCATCGAGCTGCGAACCATCCGTATCATCCGCTACGAGGGCGGCACAGGCATCTTCGCCGTAGCGACCGACCGCACCGAAGCAGCGGCGGAGATCCTGAAGGACGTGCTCCTCGCGCGGCAGTGAACACCAAGGCGGAAGACGCGCCGAGTTTTCTGGCCACGAAGGGGCCAAGACAAATCAACCCTGGGCAACGTCCTGGGTCTTTGAAGTTGCGCATATTCATGGTCCCCACCCGGCCCCGTGCCGGTGGATGCAGGTTTGGCGACCAGACGACGCCCATGCCGTAGCGCGCCCGTTCCGCCCTCGCCGCCCTCGCCGCCCTCGCCGCCCTCGCCGCCCCACCGCCGCCGCTGGCGGCGGTGGGGCGGCGAGGGCGGAACGGGGGGAATCTTGTGGGGTTCCGCATAGTTTTCAAACCTGCTTCCACCGACGCGGGGTCGGTGGGGCAGTCGGAACCAAAATGTCAGACAAACTGAACACCCCACGCCAGACCTGACCCCAGTTTCTCCATGCTTGACGCGGTCACGTGGGGGCGTGACAATCCTCTACCAGAGTCCATCCCGCGCACTGTTCACCAGCTGGCATTGTCGCTGTCCCGTGACCTGACACGAAGGATGGCCATCACTATGAAACGGCCGAAAAACAACTTCGGCATTTGCCTTTCTGTTCCTCAGCCCGACCCTTTCCCCGGAGTACCGGGGCGCGGGAGGTATTTTTTCCCACTTACCCAGGAGGCGAATCATGTCCCACCAGCAAGAAAACCAATGCACGCGTCGCCAGATGATCCAGAGCATGAGCGGGCTCGGTGCCGCCATCGCCCTTCCCACGATCATTCCCGCCTCGGCGTTGGGACTGGACGGCAAGCCGCCGCCGAGCGAGCGGATCAATCTCGGCTTGATCGGCGCCAATGGCATGGGCCGCGGCAACTTGGCCAACTGTGCGAAATACCCGGACGTGGTCGTGACCGGCATCTGCGAAGTCTGGAAGCCACGTCTGGATTCCGCCGTCGCCGCCCACAAGGATACGGCCAAAGGCCACCGCGACTACCGTGAACTGCTCGCGCGAAAGGACCTTGACGCGGTGATCATCGCCCCGCCGCCGCACTGGCACGCCTTGATCGCGATCCATGCGGTGGAAGCCGGCAAAGATATCTACCTGCAGAAGCCCATGACGCTCCACGTCGATGAGTGTCTGGCCGTTCGCAACGCCGTCAACAAGCACCAGCGCATCAGCCAGATCGGTACCCAGATCCATGCGGGCGAGAACTACCGCCGCGTGGTCGAGTGGATCCGTTCGGGCCAACTGGGGCCGGTCAGCGTGGTACGGACTTTCAATGTGATGAACCAGGGGCCGAACGGCCTGGGGCACGCGCCGCAAGAGAACCCGCCAGCCGACTTGGATTGGGACTTGTGGCTCGGCCCGGCCCCAGCGCGGCCGTATAACGCGCTGCTGGCTCGCGACAGCTACAACCACTGCTCGTTCATGGATTACTCCGGCGGCTGGACGCCCGGCATGGCTCCGCACATTGTGGATCTGCCGATCTGGGCGCTGGACTTGGGCGTGCCACTGGTCACCTACTGCTCCGGCGGCCGGTACGTCCTCAAGGACGACGGGGACGCCCCCGACGTTCAGGAAGTGACATGGCAGTATCCGAATCTGACGATGTGCTGGATGATGAGTTGCTGCAACAGCTTCGCCTTCGATTTCGGCCGGGGCGCCCCGGCGCGCCGGCTGGGCATCTACTTCCACGCGCTCAACGGCACACTGTTCGCCGATTACGGCAAACACGAGCTTGTGCCCGAGGGCGAGTTACTGAAGGACAAGACACCGCCGCAGGCCTCGATTCCGCCGTCGCCGGGGCACGAGCGGGAATGGCTGGATTGTCTCAAGTCTCGCCAGCAGCCTAGCTGCAACGTGAACTATCACTACCGCGTGGACTTGGCGTTAACGCTGGCGAACCTGTCCTACAAACTCGGCCGCTCGATTCGCTTCGATCCGAAGACCGAGAAGATCGTCGGCGACGAAGAGGCCGTGAAGCTGGCCCGGCCGGTGTATCGGGATCCCTGGAAGTTCCCGGCGGAGTATCTGTGACCGAGTACTTAAACTCCCGACAGCTCGTCGCTAAGGCGTTGGCCGGTGACCCGATTCCGCGGCCGGCGACGGGACCGCTGGCGGTGCATTATTGCGCGCGGCTGGCGGGCGTCTCGCTGCGGCAGTACACGACCGATCCGCGGGTGTTGGCCGACTGTGTGGTGCGGTACTACGATCGGTTTCGACCGGACGCCGTCTGGCTGTCTGCCGACACTTGGGTGACCGCCCAGGCGATGGGCGCGGCGGTGGCCTTTGTCAGCGACGACCAGCCGCTAGGCGGAACAGGTGCTCCCGCGATCTGTACGCCCGCGGACATCGCGCGTCTTCCGCCACCCGCCCCTGCGTCTCAAGGCCGCTGGCCACTGATGCTCGAGGCCCTGCGCCGGATTCGCGAGGCCCTGGGTGAGGCGGTGTTCCTGGTGGCCTGTTTCGATCAATACCCGTTTTCGCTGGCCTGTGCGCTGATGGGTCTGGAGCAGGTGATGCTCCGTCTGGTCGACGAGCCCCAGTTGGTTACGGCATTGATGGAGCGTGGCCTGGAGTATGGGACGGCGTACGCGCAGGCGTTGGCTGCGGCCGGTGCCGACATGTTGAGTGGTGGCGATTCACCGGCGGGTCTGATCGGACCGGATCTCTATCGCGAAATCGCTCTGCCGTTCGAGCGGCGGCTGATCGCGAACCTCAAGGCGACCACCGACGCCTTTGTCTCGCTGCATATCTGCGGCAACGCGACGCCGATGCTCGCCGACATGGCGACCTCCGGCGCGGACGTGTTGGAGCTTGACCATCAAGTCAACCTGGCCGGTGCCTGCCGCTTGGTCGGCCCTCAGATCGGCATCTGGGGCAATCTCGATCCCGTGGCCGTGCTGGCCCGTGGCACACCGGATGACGTGCGCAGGGCGGTCGGCGAAGCCCTGGGCGCGGTGACGGAATCAGGACACCGACGATTCGTGCTCAGCTCCGGCTGCACGTTGGCGATGGAAACCCCGGAGGAGAATTTGTCGGCGATGCTGGAGGCGGCCCGCTCGGTGCGGCGCAGTTCCAATGGAGTCCTAGGTTGCCAATAGAAAACGGGGGAACGGGGTTTGGGAGGGCGACGCTCCCGCGGAGCCGTGGGCCGTCCCTGACGGCCCGCTTCGGCTCGGCGGGAGCCTCGCCCTCCCATGGCTGACCTACAGGGCGCGGCGGTGGCGACGGCCGCGGGAGCCGAACTTGGGCGGCGACGGAGGGGCGTCGTCGGACGGGGTCTCGCCCGCCGGGGGCGGCGCGGACTTGTCGAGTTCACGTGCCGATTCGAGACCGCGAATCTCGTCACGCTTCAGCAGCAGGTTGATGCGTTCCTCGATCCGCGTCAACTCGTTGCCTTCCTCCGGCGTCACCAGGGTGTAGGCGACCCCCTCGGCTCCCATGCGTCCCGTACGGCCGACGCGGTGCACGTAGTCATCGCAGAACATGGGAATATCGAAGTTGATAATGTGCGAGATGGCGGTCACGTCGATGCCCCGTCCCACCACGTCAGTGGCCACCAACAAACGCACCTTGCCCTCGCGCACTTTCTTCATGACGCGGTCGCGCGCCGATTGCTGCATGTCGCCGTGAATGCAATCGACGCTCTTGGTCAGTTTGGACAGCCGGCGGTAGACTCGGTCGGTCCCGCGCTTGGTACGGCAGAAGATGATGGCCTGCCGCGGCTTCTCACGCATCAACAGCCGGACCAGCAACTCGAACTTACGTTCATGATCGACGGTAAAGTAGTGCTGCTCGATCGTCTCGACGGCCAAATGCTGGGAGAAATCGAACGTCTGGGGATTCCGCATGTAGCGTTCCGCCAGGCGGGCGATGGGTGGTGGCAGGGTGGCGCTCAGCAACATCGTCTGGCGTTCCTGGGGGCAGCGGCGGAGAATCTTCTCGATGTCGGGGCGAAAGCCGATATCCAGCATACGATCGGCCTCGTCCAGCACCACGCATTGCAGCTTGCTCCACTCCAACGTGCCGCGCGACATGTGATCCAGTACCCGGCCCGGAGTCCCGACGATGATCTCGGCGCCGCGCCGCAGTTTCTCGATCTGTTCGCGAATCGGCTTGCCGCCGTACACGGCCACACAGTGCACCCGCCGACCGTGGGCCAGTTTGGTCACTTCGTCCCGCACCTGAACCGCCAACTCGCGGGTGGGCGTCATGATCAATGCCTGCGGTCCGTGCAATTCCTTCCGCGGTTGCAAGCGTTCGAGGATAGGGATCGCAAACGCGGCTGTCTTGCCCGTTCCTGTCTGGGCTTGGCCGACCAGATCCAGCCCCTGCAGCGCCAGGGGAATCAGCCCCGCCTGGACCAGTGTGGGTTGCGTGTATCCGGCGAGGGCCAGCGCCCCGCGCATGGCATCCGAGAGGGGCAGGTCGTCAAATGTCGAGATCGGTTTCGTCACAGTCTGATCGCTCAAGTTCTTCTTCGCTCCATAGATTCCACAGAGTTCCTGGATGGCCATAACCGTAACACCTGGAATAGCTTTCGTCAACTCCACGTCTCGCAATCGCGGGTGGCAGCCCGTCAGCGGTTGAGAACTGACCCGGCTGCCCCTACAATGCAAACCTTCGGGTGGAAGCCGAAACGGAACTGCGGTGCGAGAGCAGAAGGGGCCGACGCTACGGCGTCAGAGTATGACATGAGCGAGCTTAATCACGAATGCGGCATCGTCGCCGTCTATCATCTGCCGTCGGAAAAGCCTAGTCCGCTGTGTCCGCCGGAAGGTCCAGAGCAGGTGTCCCGGCTGGTGCCGCGGATGCTGCTGGATATTCAGAACCGCGGCCAACTGGCTGCGGGAATCACCTCGTACAATCCCGACCGCGATCAACTGATCGACACCTACAAGGACGTCGGCTCCGTGACGGAAGTGTTCCGGCTGTCGCACCGGCTCAAGTGTGAATCGTTGATGCTGGAGAACGCTGGCCGGGCCGCAATCGGCCACGTGCGGTACGCGACCTGCGGCCAGGAAGACCGCAGCTATGCACAGCCGTTCGAGCGACATCATCTACAGAAACACAAGTGGTTCAGCTTCGGTTTTAACGGCCAACTGGCCAACTATCAGGAACTGCGGAACAAGTTGCTCAGCGATGCCGATCACCATCTGGCACGCAAGACGGACACCGAAATCATCATGCACGAGATCAGCCGGGAGCTGTCCGGAGATCAACGGCCGCGGCTGATCGAGATGATGCACAACGTGAATCAACGTTTTGACGGTGCCTACAGCCTGGTGTATCTGAACGCCTGCGGCGAAATGTTGGTGGCCCGCGATCCATTAGGCCTCAAACCGTTGTGCTACGCCAAGGAAGGGCCGCTGTTTGCTGCCGCCAGCGAGAGTGTGGCCCTGCTGAATCTGGGGTTCCAGGCCGAGAACATCAAGTCGTTGCTGCCGGGGCAAGCCATCACGATCGTCGATGGCCGGTTCGAAATCGAGCCGTTCTGTGCCTCCTCCCGCCGAGCCCATTGCTTCTTTGAGTGGATTTACTTTGCCAACGTGGCCAGTACCCTGGACGAACGTAGCGTGTACGTCTCGCGCACGGCGTTGGGCGTGGAACTGGCGCGGCTGGAAATCAAGGACGGCCGGGTGCCCTTGGGCCAGGAGACGATTGTGGTGCCGGTGCCGGACACCAGCAAAGCGGCGGCCGATTCGATGGCGTTCGAGTTGGGGATCCCCTCGATGGAGGGCCTGATCCGCAATCGCTATGCAGGCCGGACATTCATTGAGGGAGGCGTGGGCCGAGAGCAAAAAGCTGCCGCCAAGTACACGCCCCTGCGCGAAGTGCTGGAGAACCGCATCGTGTTCCTGGTCGAGGACTCGATTGTGCGTTCGACCACGATGAAGGTCCTGCTGCATCGGCTCCGTGAACTGGGAGGCGCCAAGGAGATCCACGTCCGCGTTGCCTGCCCACCGATCATCGCCCCGTGCTTCTACGGTATCGATATGTCGACCATCGACGAGTTGTTCGCGCCCAAGTTCCTCAAAGGTGGCGAACTGACCGACGAGATCCAGACGCAGATGGCCGAAACACTCGGCGCCGACTCGTTGCGTTATCTGCCTGTCGAATCCGTGGCGCGGGCCATCGGCTACGACAGCGACCAATTGTGCCAGGCCTGCATCACGGGCGCCTATCCGACACCTTGCGGTCAGCAACTGTATCAGCTCGCGTTGAAGAACTCGCGGGACGGAAACGGCGCCCTCCGCACGTACGAGTGCCAGGGTGCGACAGCCGGTGCGGTGAGGCGTTAGGGACCACTACTGTGAACATCTTCACGCCTCTCTCGTTCCCACGCTCCGCGTGGGAACGCAAGTGTTTTGACGCTCCGCGTCGTCTGCCCAGGGACGTAGAGCGTCCGTGGCTTGACTTTTGCCCGAGCTGGCCCACGACATCAGCATGACCCCCTTTGACTTTCAGCCGCACACACGGATCGTCTTCGGCGCCGGCAAGCTCGACCTGTTGGGCGACCTGGCCAGCCAGTTCGGTGCGCGCCGCGCCATGGTCGTCAGCGATCCCGGCGTGATTGCGGCGGGGCACACACCGCGCGGCATCGCCTCGTTGCAGGCTACCGGCCTGGAGGTTTGCCTGTTCGATCAGGTGCGTGAGAACCCCAGTACCGAGGATGTGGACTTAGGGGTCGCGTTCGCGCGGCGTCATCAGCCGGATCTGTTGGTCGGTCTGGGCGGCGGCAGCTCGCTGGACTGCGCCAAAGGCATCAACTTCCTGGTCACCAATGGCGGGCGGATGCAGGACTACTGGGGCGTGGGCAAGGCCCGCCAGCCGATGCTGCCCATGATCGGGGTGCCGACGACCGCCGGGACCGGCAGCGAGGCCCAGTCGTTTGCGCTGATCTCCGACGCGACGACCCACACGAAAATGGCGTGTGGCGACGCGAAAGCCGCCTGCCGCATCGCGCTGCTGGATCCGGATCGTCTGCCCGAGTTGGCTGCCGACGCCGCCCGCCAATGGACCGGAACCTTCAATCCCCGTCCGGCCCGTGAAGCGGACTTCGCGGCCATCTACCGCCAGGCGTTCGCTTAAGTCCCAGGCTGGGCCGCGAATAACCCGGCCGACATAGGGCTTTGAAGTTGCGCGCAGCCGAATTCTGAGAATTCGGGGGGCATGGGAGCCAACGACCACCGCAGCCTCCGAATTCTCACGAATTCGGCTACTCCCCGTCAAGATGCGCAACTTCAAAGACCAGGGGCATGGGGCGTTTTGCAGGAGCGGTTAACGGGCTAGAATGCGGCCAAAAGGAACTCACGGATTCATGAACAGAGAAACGCAGGGACTGTTGTTTCCGGACGTTGGCGATGAGCCTCGTGTCTCGGACGCGGCATCCTCGACCTTCGTCAGCAACCTGCGATTGATTCGACCTGTTGCGACGTTTGCGGCGAGTCAAGCCAAGACCGTCACCTCGTCCGTAGCGGCAAATCGGGTTAGACGGCCTGTGGGGTGCTTCGAAAAGCTCCAAGGTTCGCGCAATTGTCTATTTGATTGTAGAAGTCTTGCATCATGCCCAGGATTTCTTCGTGAAGCGAAACGTACTCGTCGAAATCTACCAGCAAGTACTGTCCATGGGCAATCTGATTCCGATTCTTGAGGAGCTTTTCATCCAACAGCTTTTCTTTCGTGGAAAACCTAGAGTAATCTAGGCCCAACCTGAGAACGATTTCGCGAAAGACTTCCGACTTGAGGTTAGACTTCGTGTTCACCCCGGACTCCCAGTCCAGGCGGCTTCTTACCGGCATTTCAGCTCGAAAGAAGTCCACAATATCGAGGCACGGCTGTATTTTGCTTGTTCCCTCTGCGGCCCGCACCAAGCCTGAAATGGCCATGGCTAAGAAATGCGGCGATAGCTCCTCATTCCTCAGTCTCCGCCGTGCGACGTATTCAAGGTAGAACCGGCTGATTTGCCGTATGAATCCCTCCCAGTGCGCGTACAGCAATGTAATCGCGGCCCTAATGTGAAGATCGCAGCTATGCGTTTTCTCGTTGGCGATGACTAATGTCTTTAGACTGTGGAGTTCCTTCTTTCGCCATGCGAACTCGCCCGACATTACGTCCTCCAACTCGCTCAGCGTTCGAATGCTCATTGCGCGAATAGCTTCCTGCCCATAGGGACAATCCGAGGGATGCGAACTGACGCGCGGACCCCAGAGCCGGAGTTGTTCTGGAATAACTCGGCATCCCAAATGCCTTTAATTTTTTCAGTTAGTCCATCGATCGGCTTGAGCGATCCATCGGCTTGGGTGTTGAAACCTATGCCCAGTGCCACCACTTCAAAACAAGCGATTGAAAATGCGCCAAGAAACCTGTTCTTGACCTTGCTGAACCGCCTAAAGGCATCATCTTGGAGTTCGCGATTGATTGCCTGAAATGTTTCTCGAAAGGCGCGAGTTTCGATCTCGCGGCGCTCCGGTCCTAGGGAAAAAAGCGTTTCTAGCTTGTCATTCAGGAAATCACCAATATCGCCAACTTCGCCTAGTTGTTTCTCCGGGAACGTGCGAAACGTCAAGAATCTGGTGACCAACTCCATGGGGTATTGCTCTTGAACCGGCCCTTCTGGCAGCGCTATGGCACTGGAGAAATCGCCGTCTTTGGACAAGTCCCTAATCCAGTCATACAGGGATGGGTACGCCATGATCATTAAGCAGTTACGCACCTCCTGCGGCTCTAGCACTGTTCCGCCTGTATTCAGACGCATGAAAAGCTCGTACTTGGACTTATCGTTGCTTTCCTTTAAGACGATCTTCATGTCGACTTTGGCTCGTTTGACGTAGAGCTGCTGCTGCTTCGTAAACGGATCGTCGCCGCTCCATGTTTTTCCTCCGAGAGATGGCAGGAACTTTGTCTTCTCAAGAACGAGAGGTGATACCTTCTTGCTTTTTTCGTCCAGGTACTCCCCCAGGAACTGGAAGATTGTGGAAAGACGCTGCACTCCATCCACAACGTCCCAGACGCCATCCTCTCTTTGCGCTACAAATATGGGTGGTACTGGTATTCCCAAAAGTATTGACTCGATGAGCCGTGTTTTTTGAGCGGCGGTCCATCGGTAAACTCGCTGGAATTCTGGGTGGATATCAAGCTCACCGTCACGGTACAGGTTAAGCAGTTCTCCAACTGACATGGGGTAGGAGTCTGTCTTGATCTGGGCGCTTTCCTTCAGGATCTCATCTTGCAATGTCATGGAGTGATGTCCTCGCTCTTGCTGGTTTGAGTCCATGAATGCTTGACGCTATCTATGGATTTGCCGTGTTCTGTTGCCGCTGACAGCATGGAAAGCGGCCGGCGTCTTTGTGGCGTTTTGCATTCTAGCACACTCCAGGAAGGGAATCACTACCCGTATCTACTTCCGCCCAAGCCAATCGACCGCTACGAGATTCAAGTTCGCTACAGCAACGGCGATCTGATCTCGGGGACCTTCCGCGACAAAAACCGCGCGATCGAATTCCTGCAAACCTATGAACTCGCCGGTTGATGCTGGAACGAACCGGTGCTGGCTTGCCGGGATTTCGTGGAGAATGCCTTGGCTGGCGCGGATTATACAGGCGTGGTGGGCTTGAGTTTATTAACCTGCTAGGTTAAAAAACTCAATTATGCGTTACCTTCGACGAGACCTGGAATCGCAGCTGACCGTGGCTGCGACAAGCTTTCCCGCCGTCGTGTTGACCGGACCGCGGCGGGCGGGGAAGACGTGCTTGTTGCGGCACCTCTTTCCGCACGCCAGCTATCACTTGTTTGAGGATCCGGACATCGTGGCCCGCTTCCGGCAGGACCCGCAAGGGTTCCTGGACGACTTGCGTTTGCCGGCCATCCTGGACGAGATTCAGAAAGTCCCCGATGTCTTCAACTTCGTGCGCAGCCGGATCGACCGTGCGCCCCGGCGTACAGGCCAATGGTTTCTCACAGGTTCGCAGGAAGCCGGCTTGATGCGCAACGTCAGCGAGTCCATGGCGGGGCGGGCCGCGCTCCTGCAACTTTGGCCGATGTCGGCTCGTGAGACGACAAAAGCCGGCCTCTTGCGGGGCGGGTATCCTGAAGTGCTGGCGCGGCCCAGGACGGCATCGCTTTGGTTCAGTTCCTATCTGCAGACCTACCTGGAACGCGACGTGCGGGCTGTGACGGCGGTCCAGGATCTCGCGACGTTTCGCCGCTTCCTGGCGCTGGTGGCCAGCCGGCACGGGCAGATCCTGAACAAGTCCGATTTGGCCGCTCCGTTGGGGATGAGCGTGCCGGGAATCGGACGCTGGCTGGACATCCTCGAAACAACCGCGCAGGTGTTGATCGTGCCGCCCTACTTCGAGAACCTGGGCAAACGGCTGATCAAGTCCCCCAAGGTGTACCTTGCGGATTCCGGCTTGGCTTGCCACCTGTTGGGCATCGAAACCGAGGTGGAACTGAAGAAGTCGCCTTTCCTGGGTGCGTTGTTCGAGGGCTTTTTGGCGGCCGAAATCGTCAAGGCCCAGGTCAATGCCGGTCAGCGGAGAGAGTTATATCACTTCCGCGACCAGCAGGGGCTGGAGGTGGACTTCGCCATGCCCGTCAAGGGCGGCGGCCTGCGGCTGATCGAGGCCAAGGCGACTCGCACCGTGACGCCCGGAATGGCCCAGCCGATGCGACGTCTGGCCGAGGCCTGGAACCAGCGCGAGGGCCCCCACGGCGTTGTGGAAATGTGGCTGGTACATCAGGCCCCGCGCGCCGGCATATCCTCGCGGGCCCTCGCCCCCGGCGTTCAGACGCTCGCGTGGCAGGAGTTCGTTCTCCAAGTACTCCCTTGAGATCCCCGTAAATCAAGGAACAAGTCGGTGGATTGACTCGTCTTGAAGTTGCGTTACATTCGAATCAATTCGGCTTGGTCCAGGCCGGCCCGACGCCGAGGTGCTGGGCAACGCCGTTAAGAATTTTGATGCGGGCAAGAACCGGCACGTACGTCGTAGCCGAAATCGTCAGACTTCGGGGATTCACGCCAAACACCCGAATTCTGGCGAATTCTGCCACCAAGATTCTTGACGGCGTTGGGTGCTGGGGTGGAAAGAAGGACTTCTTGAAAGAACATCTTCCGAACAGGAGATCTTTCGGACGGGAGCGAGATGCGCATGAAATGTGTGATGAAACCTCTCTTCCGAGGAATGAAAGCCGCGCCGGTGGGATTGCTGTTGACCATGCTCCTTGCCCAGGCGCTGTTCACCTGGTGGGTGGCCGTGCGGACCGACGGCGAGATGCGCGCCGACCTGCTCTCCAAGACCCAACGGGTGGCGCAGGTGGTGAATGTCCAGCGAGTCCGGGCGCTGTCGGGCACGGAGACGGACCTGGACAGCCCGAACTACCGGCAGCTCAAGGAACAATTCACCGCCATGCGTGCGGCCAACCCGAAATGCCGCTTCGTCTATCTCCTGGGCCGCCAGGCCGACGGCGCGGTGTTTGTCTTTGTGGACAGCGAATCGGTCGGCTCGGAGGACTACTCCCCGCCCGGGCAGATCTATGAGGAGGTCTCGGAAGATTACCGCCGCGTGTTCGACACCCAGGCCGTGGCCGTCGCAGGCCCGATCACCGACCGCTGGGGCGTATGGGTCTCGGCGCTGATCCCGCTGACCGACCCGCAAACCGGCGCGATGGTCGCCGTGCTGGGCATGGACATTGACGCCCACGCCTGGAAATGGGACGTGGCCACCAGGTCGGCTCTGCTCGTCGGGCTGATGCTGGTGCTGCTGGTCGGCGTGGCCACCGCGGTTGTGTTCGCCCGCCGTGGTGACGTCTCGGCCCCAGCCAGTCCTGTGGCGTCAGTTGCCCTTCCTGACGGCTGGGGTGATCCCGCGGATGGCCGGCGCGGGGGCGTATCCTGCGGATCGATTGGAACACACCGCGGTCTTGCAGGCAGTGCAAACGGACCAGAGAGAGGAACTCGCGTAAACTCCTCCAGCCGCGTGGTTTTCGCCCCGCGCTATCTGTGGCACGCAAGCTGGCTGGTGGCGGCAATTTGGACCGTGGCGGTGACCGTGTCCGTGGTTTGGAACGCGAGTCTGTTGAACGTGGCCATGTTGGAAGCCGCCGCGCAGGACGCCCGGAGCAGTTTCAGCAAAGACCTGTTCTACTTGTCGAATCCTGCCTTCATGACGCGTCAGGTGCATACCTTGAAGGCCCAGGAGGGTGACCGACTTGGCCACATCACCAGTTTGAAACCGTTTTTCCCGGAGAACGCGCCTGACGCTTGGGAAGCCGTCGCCTTGCGGGCTTTCGAACAAGGCCAAACCGAGGTGATCTCCCGCGAACCGCTTCACGGCCAGCAGTCCTTGCGATTCATGAAGCCTTTGGTCACCGAGGAGGCTTGCCTGAAATGCCATGCTGACCAGGGGTATATGGTGGGTGACATCATCGGTGGCATCAGTGTCATCGTGCCCCTGGACTCATATTTGGCTTTGGCCCAGACCCAGTTATGGCCCATTGCCTGGGTCCATACGGGTCTGTGGGGCTTGGGCGTGCTGGGGATCTTCCTGGGCGCACGTCAGATGCGCCGACGCCTTGACAAGCAGTTGCAGGGCGAGGAGGCACTTGCGCGCTCCGAGATGAAATTCCGTACACTCTATGATTCCAACAGCGACGCGGTGATGCTGCAGGACGAGCAGAGATTTCTTGACTGCAACAAGGCGACTCTGGAGATGTTCGGCTGTGCTACGCCGGAGGAGTTCTGCTCGAAACGCTCTGCCGATGTGTCGCCGCCGGTGCAGCCGGACGGCACGGATTCCCTGACGCTGGCCAACCAGCAAATCGCCACGGCGATGGAAAAAGGCAGCCACCGCTTCGAGTGGACACACCGGCGGGCCGACACTGGCGGGACCTTCCCCTCCGAGGTGCTATATAGCGCCATGGTGCTGGATGGCAAGACGGTTATTCAGGCAACGGTACGTGACATCACCGAGCGCCAACGGACCGAGTCGGCGCTGCGGCAGAGCGAACAAAGATTCAGGGACGTCCTGTACGCTTCCAGCGATGCCATTCTCCTGATTGATGGCGAGACATTTGTGGAATGCAACGCAGCCACCACCAGAATGCTCGGCTACCCCAACAAAGAAGACTTCTTGATGACTCACCCCTCCATGCTTTCACCGCCCACCCAACCCGACGGGCGCGGTTCCTTCGAGAAGGCCGAGGAAATGATCAAGACGGCTTTCCAGGGAGGATTCCATCGTTTCGAGTGGATGCACCGAAAGGCCAACGGAGAAGACTTCCCCGTCGAGGTTTCTCTTACGCCAATCACCCTGGGAGGCAAGAACATACTCCATTGCCTCTGGCGGGACATCACCGCCCACAAGCGGGCGGAGGAAAAGCTGAAGGAGAGCGAATCGCGATACCGCCTGCTGTTCGATGGCTCGCGGGACGCCCTGATGACTCTGGCCCCGCCTTCGTGGAAGTTCACCTCGGGCAATCCGGCGGCGGTGACGATGTTTGGCGCTGGGGACGTGGCGGAGTTCGCCTCGCTGGGGCCGTGGGAGGTATCCCCCGAACGGCAACCCGACGGCAGCCCCTCGGCCGACAAGGCCCGGGCAGCAATCGAGGCGGCCCTGCGCGAGGGTACCCACTTCTTCGAGTGGACGCACCGGCGGCTGAGCGGCGAGGATTTCCCCGCCACCGTGCTGCTGACCAGGATCGAGATGGCCGGCCAGACATTTCTCCAGGCCACCGTGCGCGACATCACCGTTCAAAAACGGGCTGAGGAAGCGATGCTTGAGACCAATCGCCAACTGGAACAGGCCACGGATCGCGCCAATGCGATGGCGGTTCAAGCCACCAAGGCCGACGCGGCCAAGAGCGAGTTCCTGGCCAATATGAGCCACGAAATCCGCACGCCCATGAACGGCGTCATCGGCATGACCGGTTTGCTGCTGGATACCGAACTGAACGCAGAGCAAAGGCGCTATGCCGAGACCGTGCGCACCAGCGGCGAAGCGCTGTTGGCGCTGTTGAACGACATTCTGGACTTCTCCAAAATCGCGGCGGGGAAACTCGAACTGGAGACGCTGGACTTCGACCTGCGCGACCTGCTGGAGGACTTCGCCGCCACGCTGGCCCTGCGCGCCCACGACAAGGGACTTGAGTTCATCTGCGCCGCCGCGCCGGACGTGCCGACCTATCTCCAGGGCGATCCTGGCCGCCTGCGCCAGATTCTCACCAACCTGGCGGGCAACGCCGTGAAGTTCACTCACCAGGGCGAGATCGCCGTGCGGGCCAGCCTGGTCTCGGAAACCGCTACCGAAGCCGTGCTCCGGTTCTCCATCAAGGACACCGGCATCGGCATTCCGGCGAAAAAGCAGGAACTCCTGTTTCAGAAGTTCACCCAGATCGACGCCTCGACCACGCGCCAGTACGGCGGCACAGGCCTGGGGCTGGCCATCTCGAAGCAGCTCGCGGAGCGGATGGGCGGCGAGATCGGCGTCAGCAGCGAAGCCGGGCACGGCTCGGAGTTCTGGTTCTCCGTGCGTCTGGGCAAACAACCCGCGGGGACGCAGACGGAATGCCTTCCGCCCGCCGATATTTGCGGTGTACATATCTTGGTGGTGGACGACAACGCCACGAACCGCGAGGTGTTGCTGGCCCAGTTCGCGGCCTGGGGAATGCGGGCGGAAGAGACCCCGGACGGTCCCACGGCCCTGCAGTCGCTCCAGCGTGCTGAAGCTGCGGGCGATCCCTTCCGAGCCGCGATTCTCGACATGCAGATGCCGGGCATGGACGGAGCGATGTTGGCCCGGGCCATCAAAGCCGACGATAGGTTGCAGGCAACCCGCCTGGTGCTGATGACCTCGCTGGGCCAACGGGGCGACACCAGGCAAATGGAGAAGATCGGATTTGCCGCCTACCTGACCAAGCCCATGCGAAAGTCAGATCTCTTCGACTGCCTGTCCGCCGCGCTGGCCGATACGGCCGTGGCCCAACCGGCGCGGTCCAGCCTCCCGTGCCACACGGTTTGCGAGCGGCGCGGCGGGACGCGCATCCTGGTGGCCGAAGACAACATCACCAACCAGCTGGTGGCGTTTGGCATCCTGAAAAAACTGGGGTTCCGCGCGGACGCCGTGGCCAACGGCATAGAAGCCGTCCGGGCCCTGGAAACCCTGCCCTACGACTTGGTGCTGATGGATGTGCAAATGCCTGAGCTGGATGGATTGGAGGCCACACAGCAAATCCGCAATCTCCAATCCTCAATCCGCAATCACCAGATTCCCATCATCGCCATGACCGCCCACGCCATGCGAGG
This sequence comes from Planctomycetota bacterium, assembly GCA_026692885.1. The sequence continues at coordinate 28,795 of JAPLNJ010000850.1, forward strand.
CGACCGTGAACGCTGCCTGGAGGCGGGCATGAATGACTACCTGACCAAGCCGGTGTCGTCCCAGGCATTGGCGGAGACACTGGACAAATGGCTGCCGCAGGAAACCGCGGCTACCACGGCTCCAGCGCCGGGCGTGTCCGCAGAAACGGTTGCTGTTTCCGCTCAGAAACCGGCGCCGCCGGTATTCGACAAGGTGGGCATGATGGCCCGGCTGATGAATGATGTGGAGCTGGTCCGAATCGTGATCGAAGGTCTTCTGGAAAACACCCCCCAGCAGATCAAGACGCTGCGGGACTATCTGGAGGCCGGGGACGTCCAGGGCGTCTGGCGCCAGGCCCACACCATTAGTGGGTTATCCGCCAATGTCGGCGGCGAGGCCCTGCGCGCGGTGGCCGGCCAGATGGAAAAAGCCGGTCGGGCCGGCGATCTGGACGCCGTCAGGGCCCACCTGGCCGACCTGGACGTGCAGTTTGAGCGATTGCGGGTAGCGATGCAGCAGGAAGTCTAGCAAGGGCCTGTCACGGCAAAATCGCGGGCTCCACCGAGGCAAACACGGAGAGGGCCTAACTTTGCTCTGCGCGGACAGTTACGGATCATTGGCAGCGGCTAAATGACGCTGTACAATTGGGCCGTGACAGTAGTTCCAAGTTCGGAATGCGACGGAACTCGTGAGCGGACCGGGCTGAAGCCCGCGCTGCGAGTGATGTCCGCCCACCTGGAGATTCTGCGATGACGAAGCGATGCTTGAGCTTGCGCCCCGGCCTCCTTGCGGTCCTGATGGCCACGACTGGCAGCGGCGCAGAGTCGCCCATCGCGCCGCCGCCCACCGCCGCCACGAGCGTGACGCCGGACAGCTGGCCCGTATTCCGCGGGGATTCCCGATCGACCGGGGTGGCGAGCAGCAGCCTGCCCGAGCAGCTGAGATTACTGTGGAAGTTTGCGCCGGACCGCGGTTCGTTCGACGGCACAGCCGCCATTGTCGACGGGGCCGTGTACCTGGGGGACATGCGCGGCAAATTGGTTTGCCTGGATTTGGCAACCGGGAAACTACGCTGGGAATATGCCACCGGCAGCGGCTTCACCGCCTCGCCAGCGGTGCGTGACGACCGGTTGTACATCGGCGACATCGACGGGAAGTTCTACTGCCTGCAAACGGCTGACGGCCAGAAGTTCTGGAGTTTCGACAGCGAGGCGGAGATCGACTCCAGTGCCAACTTCTTCCAGGACAACGTGTTGTTTGGTTCCCAGGACGCCACGCTGTACTGCCTGAACGCCAAGAGCGGCAAATTGACCTGGAAACTCGCGATCGGGGACCAGATTCGTTGTTCGCCCACGGTGGTCGAAGATCGCTGCTTCGTGGCTGGCTGCGATGGCCGGCTGCACGTGGTTGACCTGCAGCAGGGCCAGGAGGTCGCCAGCGTACCCATCGAGTCGCCCACCTGTGTCACGCCCGCTGCCGTCGGCGACCGAGCGTACTTCGGCACCGAAGGCGGAGCCTTCTTTTGCGTCGACTGGAAGCAGGCCAAAGTCGTCTGGACCTTCACGGGCGAGAACCGCGGTCAACCCTATCGCAGTTGCCCGGCGGTCAGCGGGCGGTACGTGGTGTTCGGTGGGCGCAACAAGCGGATCCAAGCCCTGGACGCGGAGAACGGGAACGAGTTGTGGCAGGTGGCGGTCAAGCAACGCGTGGATAGCTCGCCGATCATCGCGGGCCAGCGGGTGTTCGTCGGCGGCGGAGACGGCCGACTGGTCGCGTTGGAGCTGAAGACCGGCAAGGAGGTCTGGCAGTTTGAAGCCGGTGGGGCCTTCACCGGTTCACCCGCCGTGGCCGCCGGGCGGCTGGTCATTGCCAACGACGCGGGGGTGGTCTATTGTTTTGGACAGGAGCCACTGCAGCAACGTGAGCCGAAATAGCTTGCCGGATTTCGGCGCCGCGGCAATGGCTAGGGGTCGGGTGTTCAGAAATTCATTTTTTGCGGAGAGACTGCTATCCCTCGTCAAAGGCGATTGACCGCAAAAAATGAATTTTTGAACACCCGACCCCAGACTGACGGACGAGAGCGGAAACTAATTTCGGTACGCGGTGCCAGCCATGACCAGCACGACGGAAGCCAAGACGGAAGTCGGCAGCTACTTCATCTCAAATTACCCGCCGTTCTCGCAATGGAGCCGGGAACAGTTGGTTGAGGTGGAACACCAGGGAGTACGCTACACATGAGTGGCGATCTGGTGTTTCTGATGGGTCGGCACGAGGCCCACTTCCCGACCGATCGGCTGTACGCCAAGAACCATCTCTGGGCCCAGCCACGAAACAGTGTCTATCGCTGCGGGTTCACGGCCTATGCAGTGCGTCTGCTGCAAGACGTGTATTTTCTGGACTGGACGGTCGAGCCGGGCACGCAAATCGAGAAGCTCCAGGAGATTGGTGCGATCGAGAGCAAGAAGGCCGAGAGCGATTTGTACGCCCCGCTGGCGGGCCTGTTGACTACGTTCAATACCGCCTTGCTTGCAGACCCGTCCGCGATCAACGTCGACAAGTACGGTGAAGGCTGGTTATTCGAGATTGCGGGTGACGGCCAGGAACTGCTGTCGCCCGCAGCGTACCTCCAGCACTTGGCCGCGGTCTGGGAGCTCACGCAGCGAACGATCCAAGGGAAACTGAACGAAATACCGTAGGGCGTCTTCAAGGCTAAGATCGGGGGTTGTGAGCGGCGCGGCGCTAGCCGCCGGTGGCGTTCGGAACCGGCGGCGAGCGCCCAATGCCACTTACTTTGGGACCATTGGGGGCGTTTTTTGTTAGCGGAGCGGCGCAAGCCGCCCGGTTTTCCGACTGTCATACCGGACGGCTCGCGCCGTGCCGCTACAAAGTAAGTGGCCTTGGGCTAGCGCCGTGCCGTTCACGCATCGCGGCCGCAACTCGTAGCCTTGAAGACGCACTGTTGAGTCCTAGGTTGCCAATGGAAAACGGGAGAACGTGGATTGGGTGGGCGACGCTCCGGCGGAGCCGTGGGCCGTCCCTGACGGCCCGCTCCGGCTCGGCAGGAGCCTCGCCCTCCCATGCCATTGGCAACCTAGGACTCAATGGGCGGGCCTCACCACGATCGCCTTGGCGGGCGT
>JAPLNJ010000851.1 GCA_026692885.1 Planctomycetota bacterium
CACAAGTCCGGTTCTGTGAGGGGCGTTGAAGTCGCCTTCAACGGTTGAATATTGTGACACTCTTCAGATCGAAAGAGAAGAGCAACAGGGAATACAAACCAGACCTACCGAAGGAGACCATATTATGCCTACTCGACAATCCCGCTGCTGCCTACGCTCCGAATCCCGACAGTTATTGATGTGACGGTCCTTACGGGATTTCTTTGAGGCGGATATTCTTGAACTCCGCCCACATAGGTGTACCCGCATGGAGCTGCAGGGCCAGCACGCCTTCGCGCAGCGCCAACCGCGGATCGGTGTCCGTGAAATCCAGAATCAGCTGGTTATTGAGATAGTGCTGAATGTGACTTCCTTGGGCGATGATCACGACGTCGTTCCAGTCGTCGAGTCGGAACAGTTTCTGGAACTCTGATGCATCCAGCAGAGTCTCGTTAACCTTCTTCCGGCCATCCTCGCCCCACGTGGCCTGCTCGCCGACCAGGCAAATGCGACCTCGCTTGCCGCCTTCGTCATAGATGAATCCGGCCACATTGGGCAGCTTCTGCTCGTTGCGAATCTCGTGCTGATAACCGCGAACGACCCATTTGTTCCGAACATTGCCCTCGGTGACGTGCTTGGATCGGTACTGAATGCCCGAGTTGTTCGCGGCGTTGCAGCGGAAGCTAAGACGCAGTTCGAAATCCTTCGTCACGCCATCCTTCCAGATGAGGAACGTGTTGCCGTTAGCGGGATTCTCGGCCGTCGTCTCTCCGCGCAGAGCTCCCTCCCGCACCGACCACAGCCTGGGGTCGCCATCCCAACCCGCCAGATCTTTGCCGTTAAACAGGCTCCTCATGTCCGCCGACTCAGCAGGAGCCAGCTGCGGACGATCAGCCGCCCAAGCGGTCGAGGCCAACGAAGCGAAAGCCACCAGCGTCAAACAGCGGACCATGATGTTTCTTCCTAGTGCAAGGAGTGATCTTGAAGGCAGCCACCGTGTGGCTCCGATTATCTTCGACGGCACCGCTACGGGGAAGATGCCGTCCATTTTTCCGTCACAGCCCCCCATGACTTCTTCTTCACAGGATGAATCACTGCGCGGTAGCGTCTGCATCCCTGGCCGTCCAGCGAGAGACGGCGAACATCTTGCCAAGGTCCATGCTCTAGTGGCCCCTCTCCCGTCGGAGTCCGATTGTAACGATCCATGAAAATGGCGGAACCGACATGGTGCAAAAGACTTAGAGAATCCATCACTGGGATTCTGCTTCCGCAGGGCTTGTCCGCGTGGAGCGGTGTTTCCCAAGTCTTTTCCGCAAACATCGCCCCACGGAGGCGAGCTCGAATGGCACGAGGTTACGCGTAACCTCCTATCCACACTGGGCTTGCCCCAGTGGACAAGAGGTTTGAAAACCAACGCCGCGTACGGCGCTCACACCCCGTCCCCTTCGCCGCATTCACCGCCGCCGCAGGCGGCGGTGAATGCGGCGAAGGGGAATAGAGGTGGTGGGGGCCGCTGTTAGTGACCAAACCCTTTTTCCACTGGGGCAAGCCCAGTGGGGGAAGTGGCCGAATGACGACGACTTACGCTTAACCTCGTGCCAAGCGAGTCAGGCTCCTGGGAGACGAGCATCACGCGCCGCGCAGCTTGTGCGCAATCGAGGCGGGAATCCTGATCGATTGCGGAGGCGAACCGGGGCGAATCCGGCAGTAGACGGCGATCAGATTTCCCGTGGCGATATCTGTGCCAGCGCGTGTGAATTGGAAGCCGAACGTCACGCTCTTCTGCCCCAAACGCTGGACGACGACATCCACGTCCAACACCTCTTCAAAGCGGGCCGGATCGCGATATTCGCAAGCGGCCGAGACACGCGGCCAACTGATCTCGCCGTCGTCGTCTTTGAGCACCACGCTCAGACCCAGGTGGCGGAACAGCTCGTGCTCCGCTTGCTCCATATAGACAAAGAAGACGGAGAAGTGAGCGATGCCAGCGGCATCCGTGTCGCGAAAATCCACCCGGCGCGTGGTCGTAAAACGGAGGGACATGCGATGGCTGGGGAAGAAAGAACGGCGTCGAGCACTTCGCGTTCCCCTGCGCCGGCCCACGCCTTGACCTGGAAAATCAACCAGTCGCAGCATGGGAATCCGAAGTGCCAGACCGCCAATCGCAACTATTCGCCGACGTATGGCAGCAGGGCCATGAAGCGTGCCCGCTTGATCGCCTGGGTCACGGCGTGCTGGCTGGCTGCCGAGCAACCGGTTTTGCGGCGTCCGACAATCCGGCCGTGACGGTTGACCAGCTTGCGCAGGAGTTCGCCGTCCTTGTAATCGACGTACATCGGTCGAGGCCGTTTGCCGTCAACGAACAAAGGGTCCTTTTTCCGCGTACGGATCCGGGACTTGACACGTTTCTTGAATTTGGTGGGTTTGCCCTTAAACATGACTGCTCAACGGTGCCTGTACGAATCGAATCATCATGCGACGCTTTTACGGAACCGCGCATTTTACGCATTACGGCGGTAAACGCAAGGCAGTCTGGGCGAAAATTCTACCGCAGGGTCCGGCCGAGCTGGCCGAGATTCAAGAACCTACCCTGGTCCCACTGAATCCGATTGTCTCGAATCCAGCAACGAATCTCGCGGGCTGCCGCGTCGGGAGTCGTGCTGCCCTTACGCCACAATTCCGCGTCGTTGCGCCCGTCGCCTTCGAGAATCATCAATTCCTTCGCTCGGGTATACGAGATTCTGGCACCGCGGGCCGTGAAGTTGGTGCTTTCGACCGTCGCGTTGCCAAGGGCGATCATTTCGACCACAGCTTCTTCGCCTGCGGACGGAGGTCCCATCTGCACCAGGCCGAGGCGATCGCTGCTCAACAGGAACTGCCCCTCGCAAAGTCCGTCGACGGGGTTGGGATCCAGGGTCTGGTCCCAACTCGCGACCGGCCCGTAAATGGTTCGCACACGGCCGTGAAATTCCACCTCGCGGTTGGTGATGTTGCCCGTGATCTGGTCTTCGAAGTCGATCCGCACGAAGGCCAATTCCGCCCCCTTGCCCGCGTCCGCGGCCGATGGCTCTCGCGCCGTGAGGTCCGCGGACGTCATGCGGCGGCGAACCGAACTGCCCCAGCCCGGTCCGTAGGCTTGGAGCCGGCCCGTCGACTGCTCGATGCTCAGATCTCGCATCTGCATCTGGTCCAACGACGTCGGCTGCCCCTGCTGGCTGCCGCGGTTTTGCAGAGAGACGTTTCCTGGAAAGTCCAGTTGGCGAACCGCCAGGCCGGGATCCTGTTTGTTCTTGGAGAAGTCGACGCGTCGATTCAACGTCACAGCCAGATCCCGTCCCTGGATCAGCAATTCGAAGACCTCGCCTTTGTCGTTTTGTTGCACGCCGTCGACCCGCACGTCGCGGACAAAATGGGCTACCTGGCCATTGAATTCCATGCTGCCTTTCCAGGCGATGTGCGTCGGCGCGCCGGACGCGATGTGGCTGGCCCGCGAATCGTCCGTGGCGGGCGTCCCAATCGTGGCGGGCAGGGTCATGTTGCCCGGCCCGGCCACCCACAACCGGCCATCGCCGCGATTCAACTGCAGGTTTTCCCCGACCAGATTCAGGCCTCGCGCGGAGACTTCGGCGGGTTGGCCCTGCACGCGAACATAGGCGTTGGGGGTATTTGCGTGATCGACTTGCACGATGCTGCCCACGATGTTCAACGGGATCTCGCCGGGTTTAGCGGTCTGCGTCTCGCGGAAACGGACCTGGCCATCGATGATCAGATGCTCGACGTCCAGCTCGCGGCCCTGCCGTACCAGCTGCATCTGCAGCAACTCGCCAGCGACGTCGAACTTCTGCTGCGGGCGCTGCGGGTCGCTCGTCCCGGGCGGCGATGGTTCGCGAGGGGCTCCCGCACCGCCGGTCGCGGACCGCGAGGTGGGGGCCTGGGGTTCGTAGCGGAGCCAGATTTCCGCCTTGTTCGTCGTGGCGGATAGTTGCTGCGAATCAATGCGTACGTGGCGTTCGGCCAGCATCCGGTCCGGCAGGTAGCTGGGATTCGTTCGGTCATCTTTACCGGGTTTCGGGGGCGTCGTTTCGCGGAGCCAGATGTGGATGTTTTCGGCCGCGAAATCGCCCAGTTCGTGGAACCGGATCCGGGCCTGGGAGATCAAGGAAATCGCGTGGCGACCTTGGTTAGGCTGCAGAATCAAGCGGTCTTGCCAAGCGGCCTCGTAGGTCTTTTTCGGATCCTCCGGCATGGCACCGCGGAGCACGCCGGGACCTGTGGCCCGCAGCTGCCCCAGCCGACCGTCCTCGGCGAATTGGTATTCCACGCTGCGGGCCTCGAACTGATGCTGCTCGTACCGCAGCAGCACCTTCTGGCCGTCGACGATGCGGACCCGTTTGGTGCGGAAGTTGTATTCGAGTACCTCGCCGTGCGCCGCGGCCGAGTACGACGGAGCCTGCAACACGGCCGGCGCCCCACGGGCCTCCAGGCTTTCGATTTCCAGGCGGTTAGGCTTACCGGCCGCTGCGTCCGTGGCCGGCAGGCTGTCGGGCGACGGGTTGGCCGCCGCCAACTGAATCGCCAGCCGGTCGCAGTTCAATTGATCACTCGGGCCCGCGCCATTGGCATGCAACACCTGGACGCGGTCTCGGAACGTGGCGAACCGCTGCGGAAAATCGAATTGGAAGGGTCCCTGGCACGTGATCTGGAGCCGTTCGGCGGGCTTCTGAGGGGTGCCCGCAGCGGGAACCGCATCGCGTTTCAATTCCTTGGTCGTCTGCACCTGCAGTTCGATCAGCTCCACGTGCGTCAGCTCTAGCAGTGCTGGGGCACCGATGCCGAGGTGTTGACTCCCGCCGCCCGTCGCGTTCTTCGACTCGGACGGAAGACTCAGCGTGACGGTCAAATCACGGCCCCGTCCCGAACTGGGGCCGTAGCGGAAATCGACCGGCCCCGGTGCCACGATCCGATCGGGCGTGAGCTGCACATCCTGGGTGTGGGCGTCCAGGCGATCATTGGCACCGGGCTGGCTTTCGGGACTGAAGATGGTGATGGGGCCGGTCAGATTGCCGCCCTGCAGCCGGCCGATCTGGCCGCGCGACAGATCCAGGCCTCCCTCGAATCGGAGCCGCGCCCCTTGCGGCGCCCGCAGCACGACCAACCGCTGCTGGTCCGGATCGTCTCCGTCTTTGTCGGTGGGGGGGCAAAAGACTAAGGTGCAACGATTCAGCGTCAACTGGCCGTCCGGCAAGGTTTGGTAATCGTCCAGCAGCACCATTCCCTTGTCGGTTTCCAGCACCTTGGGATTGTCGAGCTCCCAGGCATCCCGCTCGAACACCTTCCTGAGCTTCTCCAGACGCAGTTCCTGAAGCGTACCCGCGTACTCGCCATCGTCCGGCCGGATCAACGGCTCGCGTTGCTGGACCGACGGTTCCAGGAACGGCACGACCAGCAACCGGTAGGCAAAGAAAGCTGCCCACACGGCCACCAAGCTGAGCACGAAGAGTTTCACGCGGGCAAACATGGCTTGGAACCCCTCGTTCCCAGGCTCTGCCTGGGAACGCCCTGCCTTGCCGGCTCCGCCGGCCTGCTTTTAGCTCTGGTAGTTACGAATCAAATCTTCCCAACGATTCTTCGCATTCAGCACCAACTCGATCAGTTCCCGCACGGCCCCGCGGCCACCGGGTAGGCGGGTCACGTAATCGGCCGCAGCGCGGACCTCCTTCACCGCATCCCCCACGGCAACGCCCAGGCCGACGTAGCGGATCACCGGTAGGTCGGTCAGATCATCGCCGATGAAACACACCTGCTCCGGCTTCAAACGCAGGCCCGCGATCACGTCTTTGGCCACGGGCAACTTGTCTTCGAAGCCCTGCCGCACAATCTCGATGTGCAATTCGGCCGCCCGCATCTTGACGATGTGCGAACTGCGTGCGGTCAGTAGCCCGAACTTGAAACCAGCCTTCTGCCACAGGCGGATCCCCAGGCCATCGCGGATGTGAAACTGCTTCAGTTCGATACCTTGGTTGTCGAAGATTACGCCCCCGTCCGTCAACACGCCGTCGACGTCGGACAGCACCAGTTCCACGTTTCGGCAGCGGTCTTCTATCTTCATCTACGTTCGGCCCCCGTCTTAGGGTTCGGAAATGGTACGGTCAAAGGCCGGTCTGTGTGCGGCGACTTTTTCGTCTGGGAAAACTGTTCCGCGACCTGGTCGACGGGCAACCAGCCTACCAAGTCGGTGATGTCGATCAACCCCAGCGGGCGTCCGGCAGCGTCGATGACCGGCAATTCGCTGATTTTACGTTCCGCCAGGAGCTCGATCGCCGCACTCATCAGGGAGCCGCCAGGCACATTTTTCGGCGAGCGGGTCATGACGTCGCGAATTGGGCCGCTAATGCTGGCGTCGCGTTCCTGTTCCAGCAGCCGGGCCAAATCGCTGTCGGTGAAAATGCCGGTCAGCGCCCCTTGATCGTCCGTCAGCATGATCGCGCCGGTGCGACGTCCGGGCCGGCTGACCTGGACGAAGACGTCCCGCACGCTGTGGTCCTGGCTGGCAACACGGCACTCCGCCAGCGGCCGCATGACGTCGTCCACCTTGGCCAGCTGGCGTCCCAGGCTGCCGCCCGGATGAAACCGCACGAAATCATGCGGTCCAAAATTCCGCATGCGGCTCATCACCAACGCCAACGCATCGCCCAAGGCGAGCATCGCGGTGGTGCTCGTACTGGGCGCCAGGCCCAGCGTACAGGCTTCACGAAGCTTGCCGAGATTCAACGTCACGGCAGCCGCGCGACCCAAGGTGCTAGCAGGGTTCCCGGTGACGGCCACGATCGCCACCGGCTGCAGCGAGGGCAGCAGACGCGAGATCTCCTCGGTCTCACCGCTGAAGGACAGCATCAGCACGGCGTCGTCGTGATGGACCCGTCCCAGGTCACCGTGAATGGCTTCGCTGGGATGCAGGAAATGGCTGCGAGTGCCGGTCGAGGCCAAGGTCGCGGCAATCTTTTGGCCGACCAGACCCGCTTTCCCGATCCCGCTGACGATGACACTGCCGCGGCAACGGAAGAGCACGTCGATCGCCTGACAGAACTCGTCTCCCAACCGATCCGCGAGCGACAGCAGGGCTTGCCCTTCGGTGCGGAGGATTTCGCGAGCCAGTCGAAGTTGCTCGAAACGGCTGAACGAGGCAGTCGAAGTGCTAGCAGCGTGCGTGCGCATAATACACGTCTTCCTTGACGTGGAGTCGTCCGTGGCGAGAAAACAAACGGCTGGGATTGTAGCCGCAGCGGCGGTTCGGGGCAATGTTGTCCGGGACAAGTCTGCACCGCGTACCGCTGCAAGAATTCGGGACATAGAGCCTCTTGCCGATTCCGAAAACGAGTAGCGGGCAACCTGCACCACCATCGCCTTGAATGCGGGACAGGAGCTTGCCCAGTGCGTCTTCAAGGCTACAAAGTGGGGTAAGCATCCTGCTTGCCTTTCGATGCATCGCGTCAAACGCAAGCTGGAAGCTTACGCCACCGCATCGGTCACCCCAAGACTAACTGGCTGGAAAAGAACAAGTCCGTAGTTTGATCGTAGGACGGATTGGCATTTCGGCCCGATGTTTCGGGGCCGAAGTGCCAATCCATCCTACCACCGATCTGCCAGGTCATTTCTTTACAGCCACTAAGCCTTGACGACGCACTACTGCCGTGGGCCATCGTTTGCCATCTGCTACAATCAGCTCCCTGACTGTTTGAGTCTGGACTGATATTCCATGCAGAGGAGCAGCGTTATGAACACCGTCCCTGGATTACTGACGCAGCGGTGGCGAGTCGTTCTCGCGGCGAGCGGGCTATGTTGTGTCCTGGCGGGCCGCGCATCATCTGCGGCCGAGAAGTCCGCCGAGGAAGGCAACTTGAGCTTGAGCCTCCGCACGCGGGTGGAGACGAAGGCAGGCAGCGGGCTGTTCCCTACGGTCCTGCAGCCGGCCGCCTGGCAGCCGGCGAAGACCGCCGTGATCGTCTGCGACGTGTGGGATTCGCACCACTGTCTGAACGCGGTGCGTCGCGTGAAAGAAATGGCGCCGCGCATGAATGCACTGCTGAAACTGGTCCGCCAACGGGGAGCCTTGATCATCCACGCGCCCAGCGGCTGCATGGCACCCTACGAGCAACATCCGGCGCGGCAGCGGGCGAAAGCCGCTCCGCAGGCCGCCAACCTGCCGCCGGACATCAGCCAGTGGTGCACCCGCATTCCGGCCGAAGAGCAGGGTCAGTACCCGCTCGACCAGGCCGACGGCGGCGAAGATGACGATCTTCAAGAACACGCGAAATGGCGGGAAGAGCTGCGCACCCAGGGACGTAATCCGGCGGCACCCTGGAAGAGCCAAATCGATGTGCTGGAGATTCAGGATCAGGACGCTATCAGCGATAGTGGCGTGGAAATCTGGAACCTGTTGGAGCAGCGGGGCATTCAGCACGTGATCGTGCTAGGCGTGCATACCAACATGTGCGTGCTGGGGCGGCCGTTCGGTCTGCGGCAACTGCACAAAAACGGCAAGCAGGTGGTGTTGGTGCGAGATCTGACCGACACCATGTACAACCCGCAGCGTTGGCCGAACGTCAGCCACTTCAGCGGCACCGACTTGATCGTGGAACATATCGAGAAGTTCGTCTGTCCGACGATCACCAGCGACCAGCTGCTCGGTGGCAGGGAGTTTCGCTTCGCCAACGATCACCGCCCGCACTTGGCGCTGGTGATGTCCGAACCGGAGTACAAGACGGAAACGACGCTGACGGATTTCGCCCGCAAGTTCCTGCAACGTGATTTCCGGTTGAGCTGGGTGTACGCGGATCGTGACGACCAGAACAAACTGGCCGGCGCGGAGGCCTTGGGTGAAGCCGACTTGGCGATCATCAGCGCTCGGCGGCGGGCCTTGCCCAAAGAGCAACTCGATCTGGTCCGGCGGTTGGTCGCGGCTGGCAAGCCTGTGGTGGGGATCCGGACGGCTTCGCACGCCTTTGCGTTGGGGAAAGGCGATCCGCCGTCGAGGCACGACGTGTGGCCGGAATTCGACCGCGACGTACTCGGCGGCAACTATCACGGCCATCACAGCAATCGAGACGCGGAGGGGTATGTCACCTATGTTTGGATCCCAGTGGAGTCGCGCGAGCATGCGATCTTGCGTGGTGTGCCGAAGGACGAGTTTCGCGTCCATTCGTCGCTGTACAACACCGCGCCGCTGGGGGCTAAGGCCACGCTGCTGATGCTGGGCCGAGGCGATCCGAAATTGCCGCAAGAACCAGTCGCCTGGATCAACACGCACGTGGGCGGTGGACGTGTCTTCTATACATCTTTGGGCGGTCCCGACGATTTCGCCTTGCCGGCCTTCCAGCGGTTGTTAGGCAACGGCATCTACTGGGCCGCCGGGTTGGAATCCCCGGAGTCGTGGCCAACGAAGTGAACGGCCCGTCCACGGATTGACGCAATCGGGGAAGGAGCCAGGAGATGAGGTCCCAGCTGGGAAACGCTTTGGCAGGCGGGCCGCACGTAGGCGCGCCGTGCCGTTGTTCTCAGACCGAGGTGAAATTGCCGGGGAGAAGAGATATGCCAAGAGCTTTGAACCTGCCCCTAATTCGAATCTTGCTGGTGCTGGGGTTCGTCATCACAGCAACCGAGTTGCTGGCGCAGCAGAAGTCACCCATCCCGGACGTCAAGGCGCTGGAGCAGGGACAGAAAGCGGCACGGGAAATCTACGGCACTCGGTTCGGGCAAGCCAAAACGGCTGCCGACAAGCTGGCCCTGGCCAAGGAAATGCTCGACACGGCGTCCAAAGTCCCGGACGGCTCGGCCGACCAGTATGCCCTGCTGAAAATTGCGAAGGATGTCGCCGCGGGGGCAGGCGACGTGCCGACGACGCTGGGAGCCGTCGAGAGGCTTGCCGAGCGGTTCGACGTGCCGGTCGCCAAGCTGAAAGCGGAGGCCCTGCTGGCGCTCGCACGCCAGACTTCCCGGTCGACCCAGCAGAAGGCGGTGGCCGAGGCAGCGGTCAAGATTCTGGACGATCTGGCGACAGCGGACGAGTACGAAGCGGCGATCAGCCTGTGTGAAACGGCTCAGACGTGTGCTCGGGCGGCCAGGCAGTCGGCGCTGAGCAAGGAGTTGAACGGTCGGGCGGAAGACCTCAAGCAGCAAGAGGCGGCGTTCCAGGAGTACCGCAAGGCGCTGGCCGTCTTGGAGGACAGTCCCACCGATGCCGCGGCCAACCTGGCGACCGGGCTGCATCTATGTTTCATCAAGCGGGATTGGGACCACGGCATTTCGATGCTCGCGTTGGGGAGCAACGCGAATCTACAGGCTGTGGCGACGAAGGATCTGCAAGGGGCCAACTCGGCGGACGAACAAGTTGCGCTGGGCGACGCTTGGTGGACCTTGGCCGAAACCCGCTCTGGTCGGGAGAAGGAATCGCTGCGACTTCGCGCCGGCTCCTGGTACCAGCAAGCCCAACCGAATTTGGCCGCAGGACTGGCTCGCGTGAAGATCGCGAAACGGCTGGCGGAACTGCCGAAAGCCGGTGCAGACCTTCCCAAGCCGTCGCCCGAACCATCCCCCAAACCGTCGCCCAAACCGTCTCCCGCCCCGGCCCTGGCGGTCGCACCGTTCGATGAGAAGAAGGCCAAGGGTCTCCAAATCCAATGGTCCAAGCACCTGAAAGTGCCTGTTGAACAGACGAATTCCATTGGCCTGAAGCTGGTTCTGATCCCGCCGGGCGAGTTCGGCATGGGCTCGACCCCGGAGGAGGTCGCCCAAATCCTGGAGGAGGGCAAACGGGAGAATGCCGCCGGGTGGTATCTGGACCGGGTTTCCCGTGAGGCTCCCAAGCATCGCGTCAAGATCACGAAGCCCTTCTACCTGGGTCTGTACGAGGTGACGCAGACGCAGTACGAGCAGGTGCTGGGCAACAACCCGAGCAAATTCAAGGGTGAGGGGAGTCGCCCCGTAGAAAGCGTGAGTTGGGACGATGCCGTGAAATTCTGCCGCAGGCTCAGCGAGCTGCCTCGGGAGCAGGCGACTGACGCGGCGTACCGGCTGCCCACGGAGGGGGAATGGGAGTATGCCTGCCGAGCGGGTGCGACAACACGCTACAGCTTCGGCGACGACGCGGCCGCTCTTGGTCAGTACGCTTGGTGGTCGCGCAACTCCCAAGGCCGGACTCAGCCTGTCGGCCGGTTGCGGCCGAATGCCTGGGGACTGTGCGACATGCACGGGAATGTGTGGGAGTGGTGTGCGGACTGGTGGGCCGCGGACTACTACGCGAAATCGCCGACGGATGACCCGTGGGGCCCCAATTCCGGGTCGCATCGCGTGTTGCGTGGCGGTGCGTCGAAGTTCGACAATCCAGTAAACTTCCAGTGCACATTCTGCAATCACGACCTGCCCGTCAACCGGTACGAGGACTATGGCTTCCGTGTGGTCAGGGCGATTACCCCCTGAGCCACTTCCGGTAGCACTTGACCTCCCGCGATTGAACGTCGCGCATGCATCCACCCAAGACATTGCCGCAATCGGCCTTCGGGTTACCCCTATCCGCTGGCTACTGACACCCCACCCCATTGCCAGAGTATTTGCCATGCAACCTGGATTTGTTCCAGAGTCGCCCCAGTTCCAACGGGAAACCGAACCCCTAGATGCGATGGAGAATCCCCACCTCTGTGTCCGGGAGCATACCCAGCTTGGCACACCCTGCGTTACTCGGCCCGCTGCAGCTGGGCGGCGATGGTCAGATACTCGGCATCCGCCTGCACGGGCAGTAAGTGGAGTCGGCAGTGCTGCTCCAAACGGGACACGGCGGCTTCGGACAGGTGGGACAAACCGGGAAGCCTGACTCGCACCAGACGCAGGGTCGGCGAGACGCCCGCACGCAACTGCCGCTCGAACGCCTGCCGGTCCTCGGCATTCCGTCCGCCAGCGAGGACCCGAATGCGTAGCGACCGTTCGTCCAACAGGATCCCCGTCGCGGGCGCCGGCGAACTCAGCGTGGCGGTGCTGGTCAGGCTCGGCTGGACGTGGATATTGCAGACGAACTCCTCCGTCTTCGGTTGGTTTTCACGACGCGCCAGGAAGTTGATCTCCAGTTGGCCATCCTGATAGTGGACGAAGGGGGCCTTTGTCGGTTGATCGATTTGCACGTCGCCCAACGCGGGCTCCTCAAAGATCTGGCCCTCCACCTCGAAAGTACGGGCCACCAAGTCGCGCAACGAGTGCAGGGTGTGCCGTTCCTGAGCACCCAACAAGTCCGGCACCGTCAGTGCGTTCAGCACGGACCCGTGGATACTGACACGGAAGTCCGCGGCCTGGTCCACGCGGGGCAGCGCGGACGGCTTGGCCACCTGCCCGTCGGCGACCCGAAACACGCACTCTCCGCCATCGTCGAAGGTACGATAGTGGCGTTTAAGAAGCAGACCGTGACGCTTGGCGACGCTCCGCAGCAGGGGTGTCTCGCCGAGGCTGACAAGATCGCCCAGCGCCCGGCCAGCGTCGTCGATCTGGCGGGCGATTTCCTCGTTGACGCCGCTGCCATCGAAGCCGCGGCGGGCGAGCAGGTCCACGACACCATCCACCAGACGCCCGCGATCCGTGTCCGTCCAGCGTAACTCGACCTGGCTAGTGGCCGGAGTCGCATCCGGCGTGTCTTGCATGAGATAGAATCGCTTGCTGGCGTTCACATCAAGGCCGAAGCTGACGCCAAGATTGATGCGCCCCCGCTGTACGGTGCCACAGAACTGCACCGGATCGCAGAACCGCAGGGCCAAGACCCCGTACCCGTCGTGCCGGATCGTCTCGACGCGCAGCCGGCCCGCGGTGGACACGCAGCCGGACAATTGGATGCCGTTGACCTTGCGCTTCAAGGGGAACGACAACGAATCTGCCAACGCCGCGGCCGGCTCGTTCAGCAAGTCTCTGGAGACGTAGACCCGCAGCCGGGGATGCAGAATCTGTTCGAGGCGGTCGGCTGCCTGGTGGTGCAGACGCAGCCAAGTCACCGTCTGGTCCAGCGCCGCGAGATTTTCCAGCGCCGTGAGATTTTCCGCCGTCGGTTTCTTGTTCTCGGCGCACTTTGTCAGTTGCGATTCCAGCAACTGCAGTCGTTCGCCAAGTTCCTGGCGGACCGCGTCAGGACGCACCGACGTCTCCAGTAAGGCGGCATAGGAGCTCAGTGCTGCATCTACCGCCCGGAGCTCGCGCAGCAATCCCACGTGCAACAGAAACGCCTCAATGGCGCACTTCATTTCCTGCAACTGTTGTCGGATGGATGCCCCCTCTCGGCCGGCCGACTGCAGCTGCCGAAGCAACGCCGCGGCGTCTCCCGTTTCGTTGAGTAAATCGCAAAAATCTCCCGCTTGCACCGTCCGCAGCAGCCTCAGCCAACGCTGGCAGATCGCCTCGCACGACGCCCACGCCTCCTTCGGCTGCTGCTTGCCGTCCGCGCGGAGCTGGGCCAGATCCTTAGCGATCGGGTGCCGTAGGATGGCAGCCTCGATGGCAGGAGCCAAAGCCTCCAGGGCCGCGTCGAGCGGTTGCGCAGCGTGCCGGAGTGCCGCGTCCTCATTAAACGTCTCGAGGGCTCGGTGAAGCGCCTGTTGCAGTTCATTCACGCGTGTGGGATCCGGCGCAGACGCTCGCAGTTGCCGCAGCAACTCCGCCGTCGGCAGCTGTTCCGCAAGCACGCGGAGGGAGTCTTGATCCGGCCAAGTGCCAACTCGATTTTGGACCCGACAGGTGACGTACTCCAACCAGGTTCGCGCTTGTTCGAGCGTTTGCGATTCTACCAGCTGCCGTGGCCGCGATTCTTCGGCCACCGCCGAACGTTGGGCGACCTGTGTTACGCTGGCGAGAAATAGGGCACAAAACGGAACACCGAGTACCCGGAAGTTCTTCATGACGGTCCTCTTTCTCCTTCGAGAAGGTGGCGAATTGGTGACGTGAGGTAAGGTGAGAAATCAAGGATCTCGCCCGCCTGGTGGGATCCCTTCTAGCGGTGCCACGGCGGCGCTAAGAAACTGATGGCCTCGTCGAAAGTCGCTTTGCGGCGGAAGTCCGCCGGAGTATAGGCGGGAACGGCGGGGTCTGGGTTGACCCACTGCGGATGCTGGCGGCCGAAGTAGCTGCCGTAGAACTGGTAGTTGGCATCCACCCAGCGACTCAGCACCATCAATTCCCTTGCCGTCAACATCTTCGTGTGGTCGTCCTTGGCGTTCTTCGGATGCGAGGACTTGGTCAACACGCCGATCAAGGTGCTCGTGGGGCACCCCAGATGCTTGGGCGGTAGATACGCACCGTTGTAATTGCCCCGATCTCCCTGGAGAAACGAGGTGAACTCGGCAATGATGGGACCGGCCAATTCCTTGCTGGCCAGTTGTTCATAAGATGTGTTGTAGAAGAGGGTGACTTCGCCGGTCAGCCTCAGGCCGTCGGCAGGCTTGGTCGGGCCGTGGCAGGAGACACATTTGGCGTCGAAGATCGGCTGGATGTCGGTCGGGTAGTGAATGACCTGGCCCGCTTGGCCATCGCCGCCATTGGCGACAAGATCACACGGTTGTGGCTGGGGGGTGCTCGGTGACCGCGTCAACGCCAAGGGCGTGGCAGAACTGCGCAGAGCTACGATCCGATTGGCCTGCCCATGACAGCCTGTACAGGAACGGACCTCCCCTGGGGCGTAATTCACATAGGTCCTCTCGCGCTGGAGTTCCCGGAAGTTCTCGTCCAGTGCCTGGAAGAAAATGGCACGATTGGCCGGCACGACAAAGTGGGCCGAGCCGTCTGCCTCCACGGGCACGACTCCCCACTGCACCCGCGGCCACAGGGCCGCCTTCCAACTGGAACTGCTCAGCGATGGATTCCACCGTCTACCGGTGGACCAGTAGCGCGGCAGCGCCTCATTGATGCGCAGCCATTTGACCGTTCCCGGCTCAATCCCCTCCATCCCCTGATAGACGTTGCTCACGGCGCAGACGGCCTGATTGCTGGCGGCATATTGGGGATCTAGGGACGACTTGAGTAGTGGCGGGACGCGCCGCGCGACCAACGGTAGGGGATGCCAGCAGGAGAGTTTGGGATCGGCGTGAACCAGACGATGACGTCCCGCAGTATCGATCAGATACAACGCATAGGCGTTGGGGACTTCCTTGTAATGATCGGCCGGATTGACCTTGTAAGAGACCAGGAACTCGCGCTCGCTGACGGGAAAGGGATGCGTGTACAGATGCCCCTGCCGGCCTTCGCGATCATGGACATACCCACCGTCCTTGGTCACGAAATACCAGCCGGGTTCCGTCCGGCGTTGGACGAATACGTGCGGAGTGATGTTCGTGACCGGATCTCGCTTATCGGGTTGCGCGTACTCCGGCTGGTTCGGATCGGGACCACGTTCCCGGAGCCCTTTACCGTAGTCGACCAGTAGGATCGCACCCAGACAACCGCCTTGGGGAAAGTGGCACGTCCCGACACAGACCAGGCGATGCGGCTTGCCAGGCATGGGTTGCGGGTACATATAGACGGTCGTGGTGTCCTCGGCCTCGCCTAAGAGTTCCTGGTGCATGCACGACGTTCGTACCATCCGCATTCATCCGGTGCAGGCCCGGCGCTACCAGGTGCGACGATCCGCCGCAGAGTACGGTGTGCTCGCAACGAGTCGAGGAGAAGATGATGCCCCCATCCGGAAGATAACACGGGTGGACGTCATCGGTATGCCAAGAGGGATGCCACCGTGCCACTTTCTCCGCTTCGTCCTTCGGCGGGAACGAGATTTGTCGTAAGCCCGTGCCGTCGGTGTTCACTTCCCAGATACGGAAGCCGGAGCCGGTATCCTGGCGGAAATCGAACACGATCTGCTTGGCATCGAACGACAGGCTGATCTTGCCGATGAAGCCCTTGCCGCCGGGCAGAGCGGCGGCCGTGACGACTGCTCGCTCCGATCGAGTACGGAGATTGTAGACACAGATGGCGTTGTCAGGCAGGAACCGATCGGGACTGGTACCGTTGTTGATGTCGGTGTAGTAGTGATCGGACGAGTAGGGCTTGCGTTTGACAAATACGATCTCGTCGAAGCCCAATTCCTGGGGATCGACGGGCGTCTGGGTCGCAGTTGGTTCGCTCGCGGGCGCTGCGTTCACCTCGCCCGCATTGCCTACCGCTGTGGTTCCCGGTGCGTTGCCGCCGATCGCGATCATCAGCAAACCGGACAGGGCTGAAACGACAAAC